>NZ_JAUBVX010000023.1:0-96130 GCF_036706065.1 Microcoleus sp. A2-C3
AACATGGCTCAAGCTCAACGTCTCGCTGGCTTTAGTTGTAGCATACTCAAAGATCTGTTTAGAATGAAATAGCCCTGCGATCGTGGATATCTTACAATTATCTCCATCTTGGCACAAGCCGATCGCAAAATCGCAGATTAAAATAAAAGTTAAAAGTTAAGCCAATGCCAATTATCTTAGTTAAAGACTTAAGTAAGGTTTATCCCGTAGCGATTAAGGAACCGGGACTGAAAGGAACTATGCAGCACTTTTTTAAGCGCACTTACCGCAATATCAAAGCAGTTGAGGGCGTTTCTTTCAGTATTGAACCTGGGGAAGTGGTGGGGTTTCTGGGCGCTAACGGTGCGGGAAAAACAACGACGCTGAAAATGCTGACTGGTTTGATTTATCCGTCTGGTGGTACTGTCAGTGTGTGCGATCGCACTCCTTTCCGCCGCGAAGCAGATTTTCTGCAAAGAATCACCCTAGTCATGGGGCAGAAACAGCAGTTAATTTGGGATTTACCCGTGCTCGACTCTCTGCGAATCAATGCCGCAGTCTACGGCATTCCCGATGCAGATTATCGGCAGCGAATCGGAGAATTGACAGAAATGCTGTCACTAGAAGGCAAGTTAAATCAGGCGGTACGAAAGCTGTCTTTGGGGGAACGCATGAAAGCTGAATTAATGGCGGCGCTACTGCACCACCCGGAGGTATTATTTTTAGATGAACCGACTTTAGGTTTGGATATCAACGCACAGTTTAGTGTCAGGCAATTTCTGCGAGAATATAACGAACGCTATCAAGCAACGGTGCTTTTGACAAGTCACTACATGGCTGACATTACTGCTTTGTGCAAGCGCGTTTTGTTAATCCATGAAGGGCAATTAATTTATGATGGCAGTTTGGACGGATTGCTCGACAGGTTTGTACCTTATCGGGAAGTTCAAGTAAAATTAGCTAATCCGCTGGCAAAAGATAGCGCTTTTGGTTACGGCGAGGTAGAATCAATTGAAGGTGATTCAGTGCGGTTTTTGGTAAAAAGAGAGGAGCTAACAGGGAGCGTCTCGAAGATGTTGGCGGAGTTAGAAGTAATAGATTTGACTGTTACTGATCCGCCAATTGAAGAGGTTATCGGTCGAGTTTTTCGCACCGGAAAAGTGTAATTAATGCGAGCGCTTTGGTGAATAAAATTAACCACAATTCTTGTAGGGGCGGGTTCACAAACAATCTGTAATTCACATCCAGAATATAAATAAACCCGCCCCCACCCATCGACAGAATTCGATCGCCGGGAATTCAATGTGCACGATATAAGTATAAATTTACATGATTTGATACGCTCTATGAAAAAAATCATCAGAATTGCTAAAACTTTGCTGATTACCTACTACGCTTATATGGTCGAATACCGGGCGGAATTGCTTTTATGGGTTCTGTCGGGAGCTTTGCCGTTTATCTTGATGGGCGTGTGGATGCAAGCGGCTCAAAATGGGCAATTTGGGCTGAATTCGATCGACTTTGCCCGTTACTTTTTAGCAGCTTTTATCGTCAGACAAACAAATGTTGTATGGGTGATTTGGGAGTTTGAAAAACAGGTAGTGCAAGGGACTTTATCTAATAAGTTGTTGCAGCCTTTAGATCCAGTATGGCATCACTTCGCGTCTCATGTTTCCGAAAGGTTTGCAAGGGTGCCTTTTGTATTCGGATTGGTGCTGCTATTTTTTGCACTTTACCCGCAGGCTTTTTGGCTGCCGAGTTTGGGCAGGTTTTTGTTGTTTGTGTTGGTTCTCGTCTTGGCTTTTTGCTTGCGGTTCCTGATCCAGTATACCTTTGCGCTGTTTGCTTTTTGGATCGAGCGCGCAAGTGCGATCGAACAATTCTGGTTTTTGATTTACCTGTTTTTATCGGGACTTATTGCGCCACTAGAAGTGTTTCCCGCACCCGTGCGCGAAGTAGTTTTGTGGACTCCGTTTCCTTATTTAATTCATTTCCCAGCTTCAATTTTGATAGGATTACCCGTAGATATTGGCCGCGGTTTGTTGGTGATGCTGGGTTGGGGTGCGCTGTTTTTTGTGTGGAATCGCTGGCTGTGGCGGCAGGGTTTAAAGCAGTATTCGGGTATGGGAGCTTAAACAGTTGACAGTTGACAGTTGACAGTTGACAGTTGACAGTTGACAGTTGACAGTTGACAGTTATCAGTCATTGACAGTTGACAGTTGACAGTGGATAATGGATATTTAGGGAACAATATCTGGTGCTATCAACTATCAATTATCAACTGTCAATGACTGATAACTCACCACTAAAAAATAAATCTTTTGCCTTTGCCCTCCGAACGGTTAACCTATATAAATACTTGTCTATCAATAAAAAAGAATATGTATTGTCGAAACAACTACTACGATCTGGAACAGCTATCGGTGCATTAGTTAGAGAAGCCGAACAAGCCGAAAGCAAAGCCGATTTTATTCATAAACTAGCTATTGCCCTCAAAGAAGCCAACGAAACAGAATACTGGATATTGCTACTTCGAGAAACCGATTATCTCACTCCAAAAGAAAGCGAATCAATCTTAAACGACCTAAAATAACTCCTAAAACTACTAACCAGCATCATCAAAACAACCAAACAAAAACTCAATAACAGTTGACAGTGGACAATTGACGATTGACACTGGACAGTGGATATTTAGCGAACAATCTCCGGCGCTGTTAACTATCAACTGTCCACTGTCCACTGTCAGCAGACATCATGCAAAAATGCGATCGCAATCATTCAAGAATTGCATAAAAATTAATTTTTTGTATCCATACATACAAAAATTTACAAAAAAGTCTTCTATTAATAAAGCCAAGGACTGATAAATGAGATAAAAGAGATTCTAATGACAGCCAAAAAAAACCTGATTGTAATCGGCAATGGCATGGTAGGTCACAAGTTCCTAGAGTTAATGGTAAGCTCGGATGCTGCCAAAGACTGGAATTTAATTACTTTTTGTGAAGAAGCGCGCGTTGCTTACGATCGCGTAAACCTCAGCGGATTTTTCTCTGGCAAAACAGCGGGAGATTTATCTCTAGTTGCACCAGGATTTTATCAAGAAAATGGCATTGAAATTCATATCGGCGACAAAGCAGTCGCTATCAATCGGGAACAAAAAACAGTCACTTCTGCCAATGGTTTAGAGGTTCCCTACGACAAAATTGTAATCGCCACAGGTTCCTATCCATTTGTGCCACCCATCAAAGGCAAAGATGCTACGGGAACTTTTGTTTACCGGACAATTGATGACTTGGAGGCGATGTCAGATCATGCTAAAAATTGCCAAATTGGTGTAGTAATCGGTGGCGGTTTGTTGGGTTTAGAATGCGCGAATGCTCTGCAAAATATGGGATTGAAAACTCATGTAGTTGAGTTTTCGTCGCGGCTGATGCCTGTACAAGTTGATGAGGTTGGTGGCGCGATTCTTCGCAGCAAAATCGAAGAGTTGGGGGTTTCGGTTCACACCAGCAAATCTACAACGGAAATTGTCAGCGAAAATGGCAAAGTTACTAAGATGCTGTTTGCTGATGGTTCGGAATTGGCAACGGATATGATTGTGTTTTCTGCTGGTATTCGCCCGCGCGATGAAATTGCTAGAACTTCTGGGATAGAAGTAGGAGAACGTGGTGGTATTGTGATTAATGATAGCTGCCAAACTTCTGATTCTGATATTTATGCGATCGGCGAATGTGCACTTTATCAAAATCGCATCTACGGTTTAGTCGCGCCTGGGTACACAATGGCCAGCGTCGCCGCCGATATTTTGGGCAGTGCAGCGGATGACGGCACTAGCACTTTTACTGGTGCGGATATGTCCTCGAAACTTAAACTTTTGGGCGTGGATGTTGCGAGTTTTGGTGATGCTTTTGCCAAGTCTCCTGATGCTAAAGAAATTGTGGTTGCTGACACTTTCCAAGGCATTTACAAAAAATTAGTTTTAAATCAAGACGGTAGCCGGATTTTAGGCGGAATTCTCGTCGGAGATGCTTCTGCTTACGGCACTTTGCTGCAATTCATGCAAAATGAAATTGCTCTCCCGCCACATCCTGAAGATTTGTTGATGCCGCCGCGCGAAGGGGGATCACCTGCGGGTTTTGGTGTGGAGAGTTTGCCTGATTCGGCTCAAATTTGTTCTTGTAATAATGTCAGCAAGGGGCAGATTTGTGAGGCGATTCGCGATCGCAATTTAACTGATGTTGCCAGCGTCAAGAAATGCACTCAAGCTGGTACTGGTTGCGGCGGCTGCGTGCCTTTGGTGACGGATATCTTTAAGTCCCAGATGAAGAAAGCCGGGTTTGCAGTCAAGAATCACCTCTGCGAACATTTTGAGTATTCCCGTCAAGAATTGTACCATTTGGTGCGCTCTCAAGAGCTTAAAAGCTTTGAGGAGTTGATGGAAAGACACGGGAAAGGTAAGGGCTGCGAAATTTGCAAGCCTGCTGTTGCTTCGATGCTGGCTTCTACCTGGAATGACCATATTTTAGAGAAGTCTCATGTCGGTTTGCAAGATACGAATGATTACTATTTGGCAAACATTCAACGCGACGGTACTTATTCGGTGGTGCCGCGTGTACCGGGTGGAGAAATTACGCCGGATAAGTTGATTGTTTTGGGAGAAGTTGCTAAGGATTTTGGGCTTTATACTAAGATTACTGGGGCGCAACGGATCGATTTGTTTGGGGCGCGTGTGGATCAGTTGCCCCTAATTTGGCGCAGGTTGATCGATGCGGGATTTGAGTCGGGACACGCTTATGGCAAGGCTTTGCGGACTGTAAAATCTTGTGTTGGCAGCACTTGGTGCCGCTTTGGGGTGCAGGATTCGACGAGTTTGGCGATCAAGGTTGAATTGCGATATCGCGGTTTGCGAGCTCCTCACAAATTCAAGTCTGCTGTTTCTGGCTGCACTCGCGAATGCGCGGAAGCTCAAAGCAAGGATTTTGGAATTATTGCGACTGAGAATGGTTGGAATTTGTATGTGTGCGGCAATGGCGGGATGAAGCCGCAGCACGCGGTTTTGTTGGCGGCTGATATTGATCAGGAAACTTTGATTAAGTATGTCGATCGCTTTTTAATCTTCTATATTCGCACGGCCGATCGCCTGGAACGTACTGCTACATGGTTTAATAAGCTTGAGGGCGGGATTGAATACCTGAAACAGGTGATAATTGAGGATTCTCTGGGCATTTGTGCTGAGCTAGAAGCGCAGATGGAACATTTGGTTAATACTTATCAATGCGAGTGGAAAACGACGATTGAAGACCCGCAAAAGGTGCAACGATTCCAGCATTTTGTGAATTCCGATTTGCCAGATCCGAGTATTGTTCGTGTTGAGGAACGGGGACAAACTCGCCCTGCTTATGAGCATGAAAAGGCTCTGGTTGGAGTTTCGGAATAGTAAAATCCCCGATTAGAGTCGGCGGTTGAAACCGCCCCTACACAAACGATGTCCGAGCGAGCGAGGGACTGAAGAAAATCTCTTTCCCAGGCTCTGGCTGGGAATGAATTCCCGGAGGCAGAGCCTCCTCAAAATTGTATTTAATTAACAGGAAAAAAAATGGTTCAATCATTACAAGTTACCGAAACTGTGACAACTTGGGTAGATGTATGTTCCCTGGATGCGATCGCCCCGAATACAGGTGTTTGTGCTTTAGTTGCCGGCCAACAGGTGGCAGTTTTTCGAGTGGGAAATGGGGATGAAGTTTATGGTTTGAGCAATTACGACCCGTTTAGTAAGGCTTTTGTGTTGTCGCGGGGACTTGTGGGCGATCGCAGTGGCACTCTGAAAGTTGCTTCTCCGATTTACAAGCAGAATTTTAGCTTGGCTACTGGGCAGTGTTTGGACGATGAAACAGTAACAATTCCGACTTTTAGGGTTCGGGTGGCAGGCGATCGCGTCCAAGTAGCTGTTACCTAGATTCAACGCCCCAATTATTCGAGATCCATCCGCCAACACCTAACATTCCGATTCGGTGCTGGCGGATTTTGCATTGGGGGCGATCGAGCCAGTAGTTTTGGTATAAAATAGAGATGCAGACAACGGTTGAAACCGCTTTTTGTCAAACGATGTCCATGCCAAGCGGACTGAGAGAGGATAACGTATTTCAACCACTCGGTCTTCAACCCGCAGGCGAGTAGGTGTTGTGTGTGTAGAAGCCGTTTCAACCGCGAGCGTCTTCTTTCGGATTTTCAATGGAAACAAACTTTAGGGGGTAGGATATCAGTATGTTGTTAAAAAAACTTGTTTCCGAAAATAATCCCCAGACAGTGGCAGAGTTAATCGACGCACAACTCAAAACAGATCAATTGACTGGGGCGCAACTCAAAACACAAGTTTTCGGCCAGCACTGGCGAGACGAATCTTTGCACGAATTCCTCCGAGAAATTGCAGCCAAGCTCGACCAAGAAACAGCGAGCGAAATTATAGAATATTTGACAACTCAAAACGGTCAACAAGAAAAGTTTATTAATTTATTTTTAGCAGCTAAATGCCTGTCAAAAGTCAAAAATGGCATCAATGAAACCACAGAAAAAAAACTGTTAAACGCTTTAAAAAAGCTATCGCAATACGGCACGGTTTTCCTAATTCTTTATCAAAGCGCTGAAGAATTGCAGGAAACTTATCAAATTCGCTATCGATCGATCGCCGCGATCGCCCAAACTTGGAAAAACGACCCGCAAACGCTGCCCTGGCTGAAAATACTGGCACACTCCAGCGACAGTGGCGAAGTCCGGGCCACAGCAGTCAAAGCCATAGCCCGCGGTTGGCCCGACGAGCCTGAAATTTACCTGATGCTCAAAAACCTCGCCAAATTCGATCAAAACTGGGCAGTGCGATCGGCCGCCATCCGAGAAATGGCTTCTGGTTGGCCCTCTAACAGCGATACTTTGCCACTGCTGGCGGCCCTGGCTCAGTCCGATCGCAGTCCGGCAGTCCGCACCTGTGCACTGGAACAGTTGGCATCTAATTGGCGCGATCGCACAGATACCTTGCTGCTGCTGAGAACCGCTGCCGAATCCGACGAAAATTTGGGAGTGCGAGTCGTAGCGTGGCAAGAAATAGCTAGAGGTTGGCACAGCGTTTTAGGCACGGCCTCCCAGCTCAAAAACCTTGCCCACACAGGAAGTTCTACCCTGCGAACAGTAGCGGTGCGGGAATTGGCAGCAGGCTGGCCCGCCGATGCTGAGGTTTGCTTACTGCTGAAAACCCTAGCCACATCTGACAGCAGCGAAGAAGTGCGTACAGCAGCGATCGAAGAATTGGCCTCACGAAAGGGGCCGGGCGAACCAGACATTTACCCGCTGCTGAGAAGTCTCGCCGAGTCCGACCAGAGTTCCACCGTCCGGCAGGCAGCAGTCCAAGGAATTGCCTCTGGCTGGCCATCTAATCCGGCAACTCTGGCTTTTTTGCGAAATATAGCTACGGGCGATCGCGACGCCGAACTGCGCGAAATAGCCCTGCAACAGATTGCCGCAGGTTGGCCCGACAGCCCCGATACATTGCCCCTGCTGCAAAAAATTGCTGCCTCAGACGATTATTGGACTGTGCGGCAAGTGGTAGTTGTAGCCGCAGCCACTTTACCATCAGCCAGTCTCGAAGTCTTTGAGTGGTTGAAAAATCTGGCTGAATCAGACAGACACATCAACGTCCGAGAAACTGCGGTGGAACAGATAGCAAGAGGCTGGCGGCATCGGGGCGAGACGCTGCCTTTTTTCAAACAACTGGCGGAGTCGGAACGGGATGCTCACTTGCTGAGCGTGCTGGTGCGAGAGATAGCGCGGGGATGGCCAGAAGAGCCGGAAACCTTGGCTTGGTTGAAAATTCAGCTTGATGCTGGAGATGAGGAGGTGCGGGAAGTGGCGGTGCAGGAACTCGCTCGCAACTGGCCTTCGGGTGCTGAAACTTTGCGGATTCTGGAGGCTAAAGCAGAGGGCGATGAGAGTCCGGCCCTCAGACAAATCGCTTTGCAAAAGTTAGCGCGGGGGCGGACAAATGAGCCTCAAACTTTTGAATGGCTGAAAATTAGGGCCGCCCAAGATGAAGATTCGCAGGTGCGGGCGATCGCCCTGGTAGAGTTAATCCGGGGATGGAAGGACGAACCGGGAATGTTTGAGTTTTTGCGCCAGAGAGCTCTTACTGATCCCTGCAATCGCACAGGTTCTTTTGCTTACAATCCCCGGTTTACAGCACTCGAAGCAATTGTCGAACATTATCCCGAAAATGCGGAAACTTTGCCGCTGGTGCGATCGCTCGCAGTTACGGATGCAGACGAGCAAGTGCGGGCTTTAGCGGGCCGCAGGTTGGGTAGCGAAGACTGGTAATTCAGTTGACTGTTGACTGTTGACTGTTGACTGTTGACTGTTGACTGTTGACTGTTACCTCTACCTGGAAGGAAGAGGATTGGAGTAATGAATAGTCTGATTTTAATTTCTCTCTACAAGGGTTCCGGCTTTAAACCAATTCTTTCTGGTAATTAGTCATCAGTCATCAGTCATTAGTCAAAACAAAATGATTCAGAAGTTGTGCTGATTGGATGATTTCAGAGGAAGCGCTGCAATTCCTGCTGCAAATACTTTGCCCATTTAGTCGCTAGAGGAATTTCGGTAAAAGGAACCTGCACCGCCGCAGCATCTTTCAACAAAAACTCTAGCACGATCGCACTTCCAGAATTCGGTGGCGACTCTAAATCAACTGGCTGAGAGTTGACTAACAACCGCAGCGACTGTACATTTTTCAAAGAAAAAGTTTGCAAATTCACAGGCCCGCTGCGAGTAGGCTTTCCCCAAGTTAAACTATCTTCTTGCTGACCGAGTACAGCATAAATATCGTACTTTGCCTTAGCGAATTGTTCCGCCCAGACGCGATAAGCTTCCAGTTTTTGATACTCGTTCCATCCAGCCCAAGCCATCCCGATAAAAATTGCCAGCAGTGGCAGCCACATTAAACCTCTTTCCATGCAATATCCTTGTTGAAAATACTCCAAGTTTTGTTTGCCATCTGGTTTAATGATACAATTGATTGAACTCTGCAAACTTGCTCGGCAATTTAAACTAGAAATTACACCAATTTACGATCGCACGGGCAGCCACCGCCACCACATACCAAACGCCCGCCCGCGAGTTTGACCTGAGCCACAACCCAGAAAACTGGCGATCGCGATGAAAATTCGGTTATTCTGGTGAACAAGCCTTCCCTAAACGGACGATCGGCAATGAAAAAGTTTTTCCTTCTGTGCTTATTTTTAATCGGGCTCGGCTGGGCGATTTCTAATTTCCCAGGACTTGCTACTCAAGGCACTTACGACTCGATTGTGCTGGATTTCCGCGAAGATATCGGTAATCCTGATATTGCAAAACGAGTAGAAGAACTCGCCCAGCAGTACAAAATCGCACCCCAACTCAACAGTGAGTTTTCTAAAGAGGATAATGTATATGTTGTCAAGGGCGATCGCACTTTGCTAAACGCCCTGAGAAAATCAAAGTTGGCTAAAGATACCGAATACATTGAACCGAACTACATTTACAGCGCTTACGAGATTCCCAACGACCCCATGTATGCCAAGCAGTGGAATCTCCGCAGCATCAACGTAGAATCGGCTTGGAACGAAACAAAAGGCAGCGGCACAACAGTAGCGGTAATTGATACCGGCATTACTCCCGTCGCCGACTTAAAAGAAACCAAATTTGTACCGGGCTACGACTTTGTAAACGATCGCGCCGAAGCCTACGATGACAACGGCCACGGTACTCACGTTGCGGGTACAGTCGCCCAATCAACTAACAACAACTACGGCGTCGCAGGCATCGCTTACGAAGCAGCTTTAATGCCGCTGAAAGTATTAAGCGGCAGCGGCGGCGGTACAGTTTCCGACATTGCTGAAGCAATTAAATTTGCAGCAGACAACGGTGCAGATGTCATCAACATGAGTTTAGGCGGCGGTGGCGAAAGTCAATTAATGGCAGAGGCGATCGACTACGCCCACTCTAAAGGCGTTGTGATCATCGCAGCCGCCGGTAACTCCGGCGACAGTTCGGCATCCTATCCCGCCCGCTATCCCCACGTCATCGGCGTTTCCGCCCTCGGCCCCAACGAAGAAAAAGCCGATTATTCTAATTTCGGCGCGGGTGTTGACATTTCTGCCCCCGGTGGTTCTGAACTGGGCAAAATTCTCCAAAGTACGATCGACCCAGAAACCGGCGCCGAAATCTTTGAAGGCTACCAAGGCACAAGCATGGCGGCTCCCCACGTGGCAGGCGTTGCAGCACTTATCAAAGCATCGGGCGTCACAGAACCAGACGAAATTCGCAGCATACTCTTGCAGTCCTCGCGAAATGTCACAGAAGACCCCTTAAACCATTTTGGTTCGGGACACCTAGACGCAGGCGCAGCAGTTCAGCTAGCCCAGCGCGGACAAATCAACTTCCGCGATTTCTTCCGCTGGGTGCGCGATAACGGCTATCTCAACCCTCGCTTCTGGATCGACGGCGGTGCAGTCGCCCTGTTGCCAAAAATTGCAATGGTGCTCGGTTCTTACCTGCTGGCTTTCATTATGCGGAATTATTTTCCGTTCCAGTGGACTTGGGGCTTTTCCGGCGGCTTGATGGCTGGAAGTTCTGGGTTCTTTTTCCTCCGCAACTTGTTTGTATTTGACTTGCCACAGTGGCCGATGAGAATCATGGGCAGTTCTATTCCCGAACTCGGCGGTGCAATTAACGGTAGCAGTATGCTGAATCCCTTGTTTGCTAGTGTTTTGATTCCGGGGATTTTGATTGTTTTGCTGTTGGGACATCAACAGTGGAAGTGGATTGCGATCGCAATGTCGATCGGCTTTGCTAGCTGTTTAGCTGTGAATGCTGTGATCTCTCCCGCAGTCTGGGGATTGGGAACTGGTTTAGTAGCACAAACATTCTTGATTGTCAATGCTTTGTTGTGTTTTGGATTGGCACATTTGGCACTTAAAACAGAGGCGCAGTCAGCATGAGTATTACTGTCAAAGGCAAAATTGAACGCCAAGGATTAGGCCCTGGTACCTGGGCTTTGGTTGGCGAAGATGGAGAAACTTATGAACTTAAGGATGCTCCTTCTGATTTGAAAAAAGATGGTTTAAAAGTCAGTGTCAAAGGTATAGTCCGCAAGGATGTGATGACTTTTGCGATGATCGGCCCGGTGCTTGAGGTGCAGTCCTTTGAAGTCTTGTAGCTCGATCGACTAATCCAGCTTTCGATCAAAAAAAACCCCGGCCTTCATTGGCTGGGGTTTATTAATCAGGGTGCATCTACTAATTTAATGTCCGGCCAGACAGCACCTCATTCAGGAAAGTTTGGCAGAATTTGCGATAATTTTTGGCGGTGCGATCGACAAAAAAAAACCCGGCCAAAATTGGTCGGGAGTTAATTAATCAGGGTGCATCTACCAACTAAGCTTCCTGAGAATTCCAGCGGAATCCGGAAACTCACCTCAAATTTGTTCAGCATCAGCCTTAACACAAAAAAAACCCGGCCAAAATTGGTCGGGAGTTAATTAATCAGGGTGCATCTACTAATTTAGTCTCCGATACCACCGCACCTCTTTCGGGACAGTTTCGGAAAATTTCGGGAATTTATGGCTGGATGTGCGATCACTCAAAAAAAACCCGGCCAAAATTGGTCGGGAGTTAATTAATCAGGGTGCATCTACTAATTTAGTCTCCGGTAGCACCCCACCTCTTTCGGGACAGTTTCGGAAAATTTGCGGGAATTTATGGCTGGATGTGCGATCGCTCAAAAAAAAACCCGGCCAAAATTGGTCGGGAGTTAATTAATCAGGGTGCATCTACCAATTAAGCTTCCTGAGAATTCCATCGCCATCCGGAAACTTACCGCTGAAAACTCAAAACTCTTTTCGATGAACCAGAGTTGCGGTAGCTTGGTCTGTCGGAACTAGCAAGACTTCGCTAATATTGACGTGGGGCGATCGCGTGGCGCAAAAATATACTACATCGGCTACATCATCCGCCGTCAAAGGTGTAAGTCCTTGATAGACATTCTTCGCCTTGTCTGAATCGCCGTGAAACCGGACATTGCTAAATTCTGTTTCCACCAAACCCGGTTCTATTTCCGTCACCCGCACCGCTGTTCCCAAAAGGTCTTGTTTCAACCCTTCAGAAATCGCTCTCACCGCTGCTTTGGAAGCGCAATAAACACTACCTTTCGGATAAGCTTGGCGGCCTGCTATTGAGCCGATATTCACTACGTGGCCGCGGCCTCGGCTGACCATTCCCGGTACGATGTAGCGAGTCATGTAAAGCAAGCCTTTCACATTGGTATCAATCATTTCTTCCCAATCTTGAAAGTTGCCTTCGTGCAGTTTGTCTAAACCGCGGCTCAATCCGGCATTGTTAATCAGAATATCGATGTTTTTCCAGGCATCGGGGAGCGCAATTATCGCTGATTCGACTTGCGGGCGATCGCGCACGTCCAATTCTAGCAAATAAATATCGTTCGCCGATGCGACCAATTTTGCCTCTACAAGTTCGCTTGCCAGTCGATCGAGCTTTTCCAGACGGCGGGCTGCTAAAATTAGTTTGGCTCCACCTTTCGCGAATATCTTGGCGCAGGCTGCTCCAATACCGCTACTCGCACCCGTAATGAAAACAATTTGATTTTGGATAGAAATCATTTTTTGTCAGTTGTCAGTTGACTGTTGGCTGTTGACTGTTGGCTGCTGTCAGTTGTTAGTTGACTGTTGTCAGTTGTTAGTTGACTGTTGTCAGTTGTTAGTTGACTGTTGTTCCCAATTCCCAATTCCCCATGCCCCATGCCCCATGCCCCATGCCCCATGCCCCATGCCCCATGCCCCATGCCCCATGCCCATAACACCTATTTTATTATTTGACAACCCGCAATCGCACACTAACCATTGCAATTCCGCCTTGTCGCATCAAAACTGCTGAAATCCAGCGATTTTCAGGAGTAGCCGGAGCTTTACCTACTTTAAAAATTCCCCCGGAATTCAGCAAATCTAGATCGAGTTCTGCGGATTTGAAAAATGTTTTTTCGTTAACTGGTTCCTCCAAAATAGTTCCGATTAAAATGTCATTGCCGATCGGCTCTAGAACAATGGCATCAAAATGGTACTCTTCGCCCACCTTCACTTGCTCCGGCACATTCAATTGAATTGTTGGAGGATTTTTACCAGAACTGATCTGATTTTGTTCTGCTAAAATCTCTTGTTTAACTATTTTTTCACCCTCAAAGCGCTGCTGAGAACGGATGGTAGCTTTGAGATTTAATTCTCTACCATCCTGCTTCTGAGTGCCGGCAATTGTAGTTATGGTTTCAGCGATAATCGCGCTACCTTCGGTTTTCCAAGATTTGAGTTCGGTGCGGTAATTCAAATTCGGATATCGCTGCCAGAGTTGGATCAGAGCTTTTTCCATGCTTTGGCTGTTTAATCCGTCAGAATGAGTAAAATTCTGGCTGTAAAATGCCATTACTGCTTTGATATCGCGCCGGTTGGCTGCTGCGTCAATTTCTGTTAGCAGTTTCGTGAGTGGGGCTGGGGCATTGGCTGGGGTTTGGGCGACGATCGCCTGGGGAGTCGCTGCGATCGCCCTGACAGCACTCGGATGCAGCACGCCAGCACTTACCACTGTTAAACATAACAACATTTGAGCGATCGACTGGCCGCCGTTAAAACCAAATACGATCGGGCGATCGGCTTTTTCGTCCCGACGGCTGCAAAAATACTGAGATACACTTGGCACTAAATTCAACAAATTACGCATTAGATGATACTTTGGTTATTTGTCAGGGGTCGCGGCGCGGGCAATTGTTCGCCTGCAACGAAAACTGACAACGGAAGGAGGGACACGGCACAATCTAATTTTAGATGGCTGATTGAAAATTGGCTGAAACTGCCGGAATAATAAGCATAATAGTCTAAAACCTCTAATCTAAAATCGATCGACCTGTGGAACTTGTAAAAGAGACAAATACCTTGACAAAAGCCCCCCTGCGGTTGTTGGTTGCAGCTAGCGGTACCGGAGGACATTTATTTCCAGCGATCGCCACCGCCGCCGAGTTGGCCGACTGTCACATCGAATGGCTGGGAGTCCCAGACCGCATGGAAACGCAGTTAGTTTCATCACTTTACCCCCTCCACACGATCGCCGTCGAAGGCTTTCAGCAGCGATTTGGACTCGGTACAGCGCGCATTTTGGGCGGACTGATCGGCTCGATCCTTCAGGTGCGAAAGTTGCTCAAAGAAGGAAATTTTCAGGGAGTGTTTACTACAGGCGGTTACATCGCAGCACCGGCAATTTTGGCGGCTCGCTCTTTGGGTTTGCCGGTGATTCTCCACGAATCTAACGCAATTCCTGGGAAGGTGACGCGGTGGTTTAGTCCTTTTTGCACTGCTGTGGCGATCGGATTTGCAGCAGCAGCGAAGCATTTACCCCGCGCGAAAACCGTGGTTGCTGGTACGCCGGTGCGATCGCAATTCCTCGCCCCTCAACCTCTAAAGTTACCAATTCCTGACAGCGTACCTGTAATTTTAGTCATGGGCGGCTCTCAAGGCGCTGTCGCAGTCAATCAGTTAGTGCGCGAGTGTGCTCCGGCTTGGTTTGAGGCTGGTGCTTGGGTAATTCACCTCACCGGAAATAATGACCCAGATGCTGAGAGTTTGAAGCACGAGCAATATTTGTCAATGCCATTTTACGACAATGTGGCGAGTTTGTTGCAGCGAGCAAATATCGCAATTAGTCGATCGGGCGCTAGTGCTCTGACAGAATTAGCTGTTACCGGAGTACCTTCTATTTTAATTCCTTTTCCTTACGCCGCAGACGACCACCAAAGATTTAATGCCGAAGTATTTGCCGCATCAGGAGCCGCCGCAGTATTCCGTCAAAGCGAACTCACAGCAGAGGTATTGCAAAGCAAAGTGCTGTATTTGTTAAAAGATTCCGAATATTTGGCCAAAATGTCTCAAGCTGCTGCTCACTTAGCGGTGACAGACAGTGCGGAACGTTTGGCAAATTTAGTCAGGGAATTGTTAAGTCGGTAGTAAAAATTTGACATCGCTACTAATTTAACGAGACATTTTTTAATGAGGGTAAAGCGTAAAGTCTCTATCCAGCCAAATAATATAAAGCACAGCCCCATCTCGATAACCAACCATCGGAGCCATCCCGCAAAACCGAAAAGCAATAAAATTTACATCATCCTTAAGATGGCTAGGAATAGCCACTCTAATGGAACTTTTAGCAATCTTCTCATAGCCAGAGCCGTGACGGCCAGAAGCATTAATCTGGCTTCAGGTAAGCTGACTTAACTTGTAGAGCGTATCTGCAAAAGCTGCCTTTTCATCTTTTGTACATTGAGAAAGAGAGTAATCTTTATTCATGTATCGCAAAGAAAATAAAGGCGACTGCTGCTCTGGCCCTAAATCAACAGTTTCCCTAGCTGAAATCTTGGTTCTTTTTTCTTGGCGCTGATTTGCCTTAAACTGCTTCTTCAAAATTGAGTTGAGTCTTGAAGTATTCCTGAAGCGATTGATGAGTAATTGTACCGCTATTTTGAGCGGCAAGTTTCCAGGGATATTCTTCTTGCGTCATGTTGCGTAACTTCCATGCAGCAAACTGCCCAAACACGGAGTAAACTTCATCAAGTAGGCTCTTAGTTTTTTCGTCATAAATCGAAAAGTCTATATCTTCAGGACATGGAATTGCACCAGCACCATACTTTTTATAGTGACGGTATAAATCAGGAACAACCGGCCCGTGAGTCCATGCTTCTATCGCTTCAGGAAATAGCGGTTCATCGTACAAAGCTAAATGAAACCCTTGAGCATAGTAAAGCAATTTCTGAAGTTTGAGATTAGATATCAGATCGCCAGCATCTTCACTTACCTGAGCCAAAAAGTATTTGGCTGCATCATCACAACTCAGCATAACTTACTTGGTTATCATTAAACGGCTGATTTCCATCATACTAGATTCGATCGCCCTAGGCGACATTCAGCTTCACAAAATCAACCACCGACGCTAAACCATCCTTCGTCTTCAAATTAGTAAAAACAAAAGGTTTCTCCCCGCGCATCTTTTTAGCATCCCGTTCCATCACACCCAAATCTGCTCCCACAAACGGCGCGAGGTCTATTTTATTAATCACTAACAAATCCGATTTAGTAATTCCCGGCCCGCCCTTGCGCGGAATTTTATCACCCGCAGCCACATCGATTACATAAATTGTCAAATCCACCAATTCCGGGCTAAAAGTCGCCGCCAAATTGTCGCCGCCGCTTTCGACAAAGACTAAATCTAAATCAGTGAATTTGTGTTCTAACTCTTCTATCGCTACCAAGTTGATCGAAGCATCTTCGCGGATGGCTGTGTGGGGACAGCCGCCAGTTTCTACGCCCAAAATGCGATCGCTCTCCAAAGCTTGACTCCGAACCAAAAACTGTGCATCTTCCTGAGTATAGATATCATTAGTCACCACAGCAATCTGGTACTGCTGTCGCAGCGCCTTACACAAAGCATCAAGCAAAGCAGTTTTCCCCGAACCAACCGGGCCAGCAATTCCTACACGAAAAGCACTCATAATTATTTTGGTAATTGGGCATCGGGCATCGGGCATTGGGCATAGTTTCTTTTTCTTCCTTCTTCCTTCTTGCTTCTTGCTTCTTGCTTCTTGCTTCTTCCTTCTTCCTTCCAATTTTCAACTCCGAAACAACCGAGTGTACTGAGTTTCGTGCGCCATGCTAGCCAGTCCCAATCCCCAACTACAACTAGCAAGATCATCATCTTCTAATTGTAAAACTTCTCGCGCCGTAGAGTTAATTTGAAACTGTAAATCTAACAACAACTGCTGGCCCGCAGTTTGACCGAGGGGAATCAATTTCACGCCCGCACCCGCCAAATTTGCAGCCCAACTATACAAATATCCTACCACGGCCGCTTCCTCTTCAATCTGCCAACAGGCCGCCGCTATCCCAAAGCCGATCGCAAAATTGCACGGATTGCCGCCAACTTCCACCAAATCTTTTACAATTGTTGTTAATCCAGAAACAACGGGCGATTCCCTGCGGGATAGCTTCGCTTCACGCAAATCCAGCAATAACCGGGTCAAAGTCCGTCCCATTTGCCAACTTTGCAAGCGCAACTCTTCACTTTCCTTAGCAGCAGTCGCCCAAGCATTCCAATAACTCAAAGCCCTCAAATCCCCAATCTGGGCAGCCCTCAAAGCCCGTATCGCCACAGCAGCTTCTACTCGCACCGCCCCGAATTTCAGCGAATTTTCTAACCAATTCCTCAAACTAATCTCGCTGTCGATCGCACCCGCTTCTACCAGACTCTCAATTCCCTCAGAATAACTATAAGCTCCCACAGGTGCAAAAGCTAACTGCAACAAACATAAAAGTTGATTGTTCACTGTTGACTGTTGACTGTTCACTGTTCACTGTTGTTATTTGTTATTTGTTATTTGTTGGTTTCAATGCCCAATTCCCCATTCCCCATTCCCAATGCCCAATTCCCCATTCCCAATTCCTAATGGTTGTGTCCGTAAGCCCCAGTTTCTGGCTGAAATGGCACAACTTCTGCTATTACCTCCAAACCCATTTTTTCCAGCATTCCCTGCAAAACAGCATCGGGAGAAAACCTTAAATAATTATCAGTAACTTCTAAAGCTACGTGGCGGTTGCCTAAATGATACGCAGCCCGCATCAGTAGCAGTGGACTTGAAGCGCGTACCGTCAGCACCGATTCAGGTTTTGCTGTCACCAATACCAAGCAGCTACCGTCTTCCGACTGCAATAAATCTCGATCGCGCAATACCGTACCTCTGGGCAAACTCAGGTGCAGTTTTTCGCCACCTTCTGTCTCGAATTGGTGGCGGCTGCGAGTGCGATCGTCCGCTGTCATCGGTAAACTAAAGTTGACAACAGCATCGGGATTTCCAGGCAAATGTTTTGTGAAAGTTAGCATTTGTCTATTCTATTCCTCAAAGGAATTCACTTCACATCTAGTTTTTGAGGAATATCTTTTTTAACTCTAATTGCGATCGACAGCGAGTTACAAAATTGTGATCTCTCTGAACCGCTCCCGTCCTTGCATACCATGTTTTGCTCGTTTTGTCAAGCAATTTATTACAGGCGATCGTCATTTTTTCAAAAATGATTGCATACCGTCCAGTAACTCAAACAATAGAACGGGAGAGGAAGAAAGACTCAAACGCATCGATTTTATTGATTGCCCGCTTGTTGCAGCCGCAGCAGCTCAGCTTGAATTCGCTGTTTAACTGCCGGATTCGCTTGCTGGAGCAAAGTGAGCTGGTTGAAGCGACTCACTGTCAAACCATTGGTTTCGATAATTTTTTTAGCTTGTTGGCAATAATTCACCGCCACGCCACGCATACCTCCAGATAGGCTGTTAATTCCCTGAGTTTCGTTACAGACTATTCTAGGAACCGAGCCTCCAGTCATTCCTTTGATTTCCTTAATAGTTTCCAGCCGTCCGGGTTCTATTCCCAATACAGAGCGAGCATAGCTAGTAATTTCGGTGTTGCTAATCTCTTGAGCTTGGGCGGCCGCTCCGAAAACAAGGCTTGGGGATTGTGCGTACAAGTCAGGGGCCCATCCGCTAGCCAAAGCTGCTGCGGAAATAATGCCTGCGAACAGCGATTGCCGCAGCATCCGGTTTAGGCGAAATTTAGAGGTGTTGGTTAAGGTGTTCATGGTCGTCGGTGATTGCTTGCGTGTAAATAAAAATGACACAGCGCTGGGAGGCTCAATCTTTTTGAATCATGTGGTGGCTAAAAAGTTCCTGCCCTTGAGTGACAATTTTTAATTTAAGCAGGAAGATTTGCTAGTTGATCGGGCAATTCCCTACGGGATAGCTACGCTTTACGACTTTTTAGCAATTTCGTTCACTTGACCCATTCTAACATCTCTGGGAAGTTGACAGAACACAAAATTTAAACGGTAATTTTCATTAGAGAGCGTTCCCCAATTGCCTCTACCAAATAATTCTCAAAACTTAAATATTAAATAATTCTAAAAGTCCTTGACAAATCCCTCACATTAATAAATCAAATTAAGGTGCGATCGCCTGCAAGTCATACAATTTGAGATTTGAGATTTGGGAATGACGTATCAAATAAGGGTTTTGAGCGCGAGGCTACAATTGCCTTCAGTGTTGAAACTGGTGTCAAATTTAGCAGCAATCGCACTCATCAATGCCCTCAAAAATAGGAATAACGCTAGGGGACTAAAGAAACCGGGTTTTTTCGGGAGTTTCAGGATTTGAACCAAATATTTGGGTTCAAAACCCGGTTTCTGACCAAGCGAGTCCGATCGCGAACTAAAGAATTTATGTAATGTTAAGCTACTGCGGATTTGTCGATCGAGAAAATCCCCTCCTGGTTTGGCGCACTCAGTGAACCCGAACCCGAACCAACGTCAATTTTACTACCCGAAGACAGAGGCAGCAGCAGGCAACTAGACATTAAAATCGTCCTATCAAAACACGCGCTATCTGTTGTCGGCAATCACCTGGAGGCCTTCGATTCGAGCCCCGCTTCCTCAAGTTTCGGGCCCGAAAAGCTTGTCTCCGACTTACCCAAAAACCTGGTTGTTATCCAAAATATCCTTACAGCCACTGGAAGACTAGAAAAACCCGGAAGTCGTGAACTTTTGTTCATCAGTTTTCTTGTCATTGCGATCGCATATCGCGAATTTTGGCAAGCGTTTTCGCAGCAAGTTAACAATTATTAATTACCGATTTCCCATGAAAGCTCAAAAAGAAATTTGGCGAGTCATCCTCGCAGTAGCTATCAGTACCGTAGGCGTGCTGCACTTTGCAGTGCCCGCACCTTTTATCAGAATCATGCCGCCCCAGCTTCCTTACCCGGAAGCATTGGTCTATATCAGCGGTTTTTTCGAGATTTTGGGCGGGATTGGGCTGTTAGTTCCGCCAGTTAGCAGAGCGGCCGCGTGGGGATTAATTGCCTTATTTATTGCCGTGTTTCCGGCTAATATCAATCAAGCCGTCAACAGCATACCCATAGAAGGGATTCCCGACAACCCATTAGTGTATTGGTTCAGGCTGCCTTTTCAAGCCGTTTTGATTGCTTGGGCCTGGGTTTATACCAAACCAGACGAAAGTAAACCACGGGCTTCTATAATCCCAGATACGACAAAAAACGCCCCATGAAGCAGTTCGACTACCATGCGGATTTTAAGAGCATCGACTTTCGACAGCATCCAGAACTTTATTGCGTGGGGAAAGGAGAACAGGGAGTGCTGTTGGTGGAACCCTACAAAGGAGAAATTCTACCTTTCTGGAGATTTAAGACTCCTGAAATTGCCAGGGAGTCCAGCAGCAAAATTTACTCGTTATTTTTAGAGTATCTCGATCGCGAAAATTTTGTGGGAGCGGACATGGCGCGCAAGTTCTTGCAAATGGGGTATACTCGATCGCGCCGCTACGCCAACCACAAAAGCGGTAGAAAATACAAGCACAACCCTCAGAAAATGGAGTCTGTTGCAGAGCAAACCGCAGCTAGAAAAGATATTTTACCGCTAGAAGCAGATCCGGTGAAAGCAGAATCGGCCGCCATTTTTCAAGAGAAATGGATGCTGGCCAAAACTAACGAGAAATATCTCCAGCTTTTAGCTCGACACCGGCAGATGTACGAATCTTCTTGATGCAAGTCTGAGGATAGATCTACACTTACCAAAAACTCAGAACTCACAATTTAGCCCCCAGGACAGCAGTACAGTTGTGTGGGAGGATCTCTTTCGGAGAGTAAAAAATCTTTTCTAGGAGTGCGAGCGGGACGATCGCTATATATATACGTATAGCTAGCATCGCGCTCGCACTCCCTGTAAATTCAAAACTGAGAAGCTCCCAGTTGTGCTTGCCTATCTAGGAACCGCGCAAATTGGTGAGGTCATAAAATTTACTCATCATTTTCTTCTGTTTGCCACTGCCGCCACATTTCAAAGCCATTAAAGCCCCTGTATTGCAGGTAATTCAAGACTTTGCCCTTGGTTTTCGGATCTACTTTACCCCAAGTATCGATCTTGTATTTCCGCATCACTTTGGCTTTTAATTCGGCGAGTTTTGCGGCTTCCGAGTCCAGATTTTCGGCAATTTCTTCTTCCCAGACTTGCTCGAACAAATCGCTGGCAATTCCTTTTTGCAGGCACTTACGCTTGATTGCCGACTTCCCATATTTGCCTGTAGCAGAGGCGATCGAGTTTGCCACCAAGCGAGTGTCAGACTGATAGCCCCGGTCTTGAATTTGCGCGATCGCCTCCAATATTTCCTCATTGCCAAAACCTTTCTCTTGCCCCTTTTTTTGCAGTTCAGAGGCACTGTAGTCTTTGCGGGACAAGAGAAAATAGAAATAGTCAAGACAGCTCATCAGTTAAATCGAAGGGTAGCACGCAAATACTCATGTAGCGAATGCCAAATCCAGTAGCCTTGCTATCGGCCAACTGCATCGCGATCGCCTCTATTCTTCTGTATCCTCCTCTTCTTCCACTACCACATCCGGTCTGTCCGCATCGATCTGAATCAAGCGAATGTGCTTGTATCCGAGTTTAATTTCAAACTCGTCACCAGGCTTTAATCCCATTTCTTGGGTATAATTTGCCCCGATCACGATCGAGCCATTCTTGTGAACGCTAGCGCGATAACTCGCTTCTCGTCCGCGTCCGTCTGCTTTGGACTTCTCTAGCTCAATGCCCTTAGCAGCTAACACTGCATCGTAAAACTCAGCCAGATTAATCCGCGTTTCTCCACTCTTGCTGACTGTGAAGTAGCCGCAAAGCTTTGCAAGTTCTCTGCGCGGCAAATCGCTGCCTTTGATTTTTTGAAGCAGACCTTTTCCTGTTAAGGGTGCTGTAGCTGTTTCTGCCATTGACCGTACCTCGCTTATTGGAATTTACTTATATCAATTACAACACATTAGATGAACTTTGTTTCACTGTCAATACTAATTATTCTGAATATTAAGATTCTGGATAAATTTCTGCGACTTCAAGACCGGGGGTGCAAGTAAGGATGCTCGAAGGGCGATCTATTTGCTGCTCGCTGGTGATGCTTGCGTCAGCCTCACAGCGCGATCGCGCGGAGAATTATTGTCGCAAATTAAATGCTTTACTTTTTTACTGTAAAGTCTGTTCCCAACATTCACCAATCCCCGATCCTGTCTGCGGTCAAGGTAAAAAGCAAGACAGCCATGAATGAAAATACCTAGAGCGCTGCACAGGCAAATCTGCCGCCAGCAATTACTGGTGCGGGATTAAATTTTACCTCAACAAGGCGAGCCAGCACTTGTTCTCGATGCCACTGCCAGCTACTTGTAAACCCTGTTTTTCGGGCGGCTAATCCCTTCAAAACACCAAATACCCAAGAGCAATCTTTTATTAAGGTTTCGGCATATATAGCCTTTCTCAAAAAAGTGAGGTATGCCCATAGCCCATAGCCCTATCCACATAGCCCATAGCCCATAGCCGTTCGCGTACCTCATCTTTCTGAGAAAGGCTATATATAGCATCCACCCATCAGGGTTAGGACATTCTTAATGGCCCTTTCTCGATGGAGTCGATTGCTTCTGACTTCTGACTTCTGACTTCTTTTTACCCGCTCGCGCAGCCGTTATAGCCTTCTGCCTTCTGCCTTCTGCCTTTTGCCTTTTGCCTTCTGCCTTCTGCCTTCTGCCTTCTGCCTTCTGCCTTCTTCCTTCTTCCTTCAACATCTGCTATAACTTGCACAGAACGCAGTCCGGGGAAAACAATCCGGTAAAAAATCAAGGAAATTTCACCTGTTCGTTGAACGGGTTTGAGCTAAAACCAGACTTAATCGGCGCGGCGGCAGAAACATCGCGCAGCCACCACCAGAGGAATTAGCTGTACCAAAAAAATGTCTGTGATGTTCGAGGGGGAGAAGGGGATGGGCGACAATAACAAGGAATAGGGAATTAAAATAGACAATTTAAATACTGTAGAGCGATTTGTTTCGATCGCGCGAAATTGCTGCGCCACTCTTCACCCTTCGCCACTTTCTCAGTAGACTGCGATGGAGCGATCGGGAAAATCGTCCTCACAGGGCCCAAAGCCAGAGAATTTGACGTTATTTCCACAGGCGAATGGAAAAAGACCGAATTAAATGCAGTACAGCTTAAATATTTGATGCAACACAAATTAGCAGCCATTCCCGGCAGCGAGTTTTGGTCGAAATGATGGTAAGTCCCAGATGCGATCGAGCAGCAGCCGATCGCGAATTACCAAAGATCACCGCAGTTAATTTCGATCCCCAGCAAGCAGGTTCAAACTCAGGATGGCGATCGGTTTTAGTGGCGTTCTTGCAAGTAATTTTGCGATAGGGGAGTCCGTACCGCCGGCAGTAACTCTTCCGGTTTCGTGCCTCGTTGATTCCAGTGCCGCCACCCAAACAAGCCAGCACTCAAAGCAACGGGCAACAAGCAAAGCATCACTACCAGACCTTTTTGCAATCCCCATTGTTTTAAAGATTTCTGAGTCGGTGCAGTGGCGCGAGTTGCTTTGATCGCCGCAGACTCAGGATTAGGAATAGAGTTCGGTGAATTAGCAGCAGAAGATCGATCGTTCTGGTGAACCCAATCCTTGCGATCTGTTAATTGGTCGGGAAAATATTCCCAGACTTCGCCATCATCAGTATCTGACTCCTGCGGTTGATTGGCTGCGATTGGCGGGTATGGGGCGATCGTCGAGAGCGCAGATGGCGCCTTCCATTCTGTACCTGCTCCCGCCGTCGGCGTTCCCGGTAAGATTAAATTTTGCACCGCAGATCCGGATGGCGCGCCGGTCAGATAGCCGTCAAAGTCCGGGTGCTGGTAAAGAATCGGCAAAGCCCAGTATAACTGATGAGAACCGTAGGCAGAAATTAGTCCCGCCCTGGCCCGACTCAGGCTGAGATCGACTGGATAGCCTTGATTCAGGTTGCGGTAAAACAGTCGCGTCAGAGTTAGGGCTACATCGTCGGGAATGCTTTCTGCCATTGCTAGCACTGCTGGAATGCCCCGCTTGACTAAAGCTGCGGTTAAATTGCGTTCCGGGCTGTCGTCCCCGATGTCTGAGGGGTCGCCGTAGGCCCCGCGGCAGGAATTGAACACGGCCATCTGAATGCCGTTGTTGACGAGCAATCCGGCTAAGTCGTCGCCACTCAAGGTTTCGGTTAACCCGGTGCGACTGCTGACTAGGTAGAGTTCGCCGCCCCTAGAACCTAAGTTGCTGTGGCCTGCGTAGTGCAAGACTTGGTAGTGTCCTTGTTCTAGGGCTTGGGTAAGCTGTTCTCGATCGGGCTGTTCGAGAATAGTCAGTTGAATTTCCGGGGAATGGGGGCTGTTTTTGAGGGGATTAGCGCTGCGGTTTTGCAGTTCTTGTTGCAGGTGGAGCACTTCTCGTTTGAGCTGCAAGCTGTCTTGATCGCTCGGAGAGGCGATCGCCACTAAAATTTTTAGTGGGCCGCTGCTAGGTACCATCCGGGTTTGTTTGAACAAACTTGTACCTGGTTGGTAGCGGGAAAATACGACATCGGTGCCGGTTGCCAAAGGGCGATCGTCCGCGTGCAGAACTTCCCACGGCAGCCGCGGTAAGTGCCTGCCTTTGAGTCCGAGGCGCAGTTGCAGCACTTCTCGGCGGTGCTGGGCGATGCCTTGAGCGCAAGTCCAGCTATCGCGCAAGTTTCCTTGAAACAGCCCGCTATATAATTGTTGCCCCAGGGCTACTAAATTCGGCGCTGAGTTTTTTGTGGATCGCCCAAGTCCGCGACCGGCACCGACTCCTTGGAATACGCCCACCATCGGGTCATTCATCAGTTGAGCAGAAAGTGCCAGCCATTGGTCGATCGGCCAGCGGACTTGTTGTTCTGCTAAGGGTACACCGGGTGCAACCTTTTCTGTCCGCACTAGATATTCGTCGTCGCCAACTGGGGTGACTGAGAGTTGAAATTCCTGGCTCACTGATTTAGCGCCCTCCCGCCTCAATTTTGAATATGCCTGCGTTTTTGCAGCTAGCAATCGCGATCGGCAAACTGATTTTTACTCTTTCAATCAAAGTTTCTGAATGCGCTTCCCCCGATCGGGCGATCGCTGGGTTCAAATATATTTCTTCAAACACTTTGAGGCTATAAAAGTTGTACTTTAATAACAGTTTATTAGTTTTGATTGCCCTATGGCTCGGTGAAAGCCGAATTTTCTCCAATCTTTCTATTTTGAACATTTTGCACCTCTACCGCAGACCCCTTTACCTTCGTCGGGAACTTGAGTTTGTCATTGCTCAGTAAAGTTAAATTGGAGGCACTTTACCAGGCGGATCTCTAGTTCTTATTAAAATTACTTCAGCTATCGCCCACCACTTTCAGGGCAATATCAGAGGTAAATTTGAGTATTTTTTTGGCGGTGGCGATCTGTCGCTGTGTCTTAACCGCTTATCCTCTACCATCAACCCCCCCATCTAAAATCTTGATTTTGTGTCAATTAATTAATTGGTCAGCCGGCGAGTCCTCATCCATAAGCCCTTCCCCTCATCCATCAGCCCTGAGTGGCGATCGCTAATCGATAGAGCGACCATCGAGGATTCCTCATCGATTATTGCTAATTTACCGCTTCTATGTTATAGATATTTTTAATTTAACTGTCTTAATCTAGTTAAAGTTAAGCAGGAAAAATCAAGTCAAGTATCCAAGAAGTTTTCAGAATACAACTGCTATCAAATATTCCCAGACTCTCCAGCAACCAGCATTTTGATCATCTAGACGGTTCAGCCTCATCCAGCCTCTTTATCGTAGAAATATTGGGAAAGGCAACTATAAACCTACAAATAAACCGGCTTTGTGATGCCCGCCAGGGGTCATTCGCGATCAAAATGCCGATCGATCTTGTAACTTTAACCCAAAATAATGCCAGTTTTAAAACGTAATGGAACTGTAGGCAAGCTTCAAGACTATACAAAATCGGTTATTACTCATGTCAAATCTCAAATCTCAAATTTATTATCTCAAGTCTCAAATTCCAAATATAAAATGGTATAAATTCCGTGTTTTTTACTGTGTTGTCGGATGTTTACAACCTGTCTTAAAATAGATATTTTTTGGCGTAATTTGTATTTTAATTGTGAACATAGCGGTTCTCAAAAAAGTGAGGTATGCCCCATGCCCTATGCCCCATGCCCTATGCCCTATGCCCTATGCTGGAAGCGTACCTGATATGAGAGCTTGAAAGGCTATATAATATTTTATCGGTTCGCGAGGCTGGCTCGAATCGAGATCAACTTGTACGACAGAAAATTAAAACAAATATTTGTCTGGGCCAAATATCTAAATTTTTTATTAATCATCGGGAACTAAAATTAGGAGCGTTTAGTCAGTGGCAAAAGAGATGCAAATCCTAAGTCAGGGAAGGATTTGCCAGAGCTGGGAGTGTTACGAAAAGTTAATGCAACCAGGCTCGATCGCAGGAAAAGCAAGGGTAAAATTTTGATAATAAAGGTTTTGGGTAGTTATGTGGGAGTTGTGAGTTGCGAGTTTAAATTCTGCTAATTCACTGTAGAAATTACGTAGAAAATCTACAATTCGGCGCACTTCGGTGCAGGTTACTGTAGAAATTACGGAGAACATCAAAAGTGATCTGCGTTTCCGCGCAGCAATTACGGTGTATGTGGCGGATCAATTATTTTTGGTGCACCATTGCAGAAGAGAAAACTCGCAACTGATGGAAATAACCCCTTGCAGTTTAAATAGCATCTACAAGTAGAAACGTGGGAAATCAGCTATAGCAGGCGAAAGTATGAAATTAAAATTTTCTGCTTCTACTGCCTCATCCTTGCTGATAAACTGACTCTAAGAAACTCAGCCCTTTTTTGGAAATATCAAAGATGAAAGAAGAAATCAATGTATCGGGAACACTTTTTCCCGATCGAGATGAAACACAAATTTCTGACCTAAAAGCAACCAGTTTGTTTGTACCGCCCGTGGATGATGAGCAGCCAAAACTCGTGTTTTCTGCCAGCGAACTCGCTCGACTAGCAGATTTTCGCAACTCCAGCGCGCTCGATTCCAATAGCGAGTTAGCCAAGTTAGTTGATGATGCGATCGGCCAAAACAGGGGCAGCACTAACGGCCAAGTTCCGAATCCGCCTAACGACGCATCCCCCAAAGTTACTGATGATAGCAAAATTGCTGAATTGAGCAGCGTACCCGAAGAAGGTGTGGGCGGCAAAAATGACAAAAAAGATGACAGCGACACTGATGGCAAGACGATCGAAGGCACGGATGATGATGACATAATTGTCGCCACCGGCGCTAACCAGTCGCTCTACGGCAAAAAAGGCAAAGACAAACTCAAAGGAAAGAGTGGCAAAAATAAACTCTATGGAGGCAAAGACGACGACGATTGCGCGGGCGGCGATGGCGATGACGAAATAAAAGGCGATCGCGGCGACGACACCGTTAACGGTGGCGAAGGCAACGATACCATCTACGGCGGCAAAGACAACGACACTCTTTCTGGCGGCAGTGGCAACGATACCTGCAAAGGCGATGACGGCAATGACTGGGTGCACGGCAACGAGGGCAATGATGACGTTGACGGTGGCAGCGGCACTGATACCGTCTACGGCGGCAAAGGCAACGACAAGTGCGAAGGCGGCGAAGGCAACGATATCGTCAGGGGCGATCGGGGCGAAGACAACGTTAGTGGCGGCGAAGGCAACGACACCGTTAACGGCGGCAAAGATAACGACACCGTGATGGGCGGTGCCGGCAGCGACGTTTGCGACGGCGACGACGGCGACGACAGCGTGATGGGCGACACCGGCAACGACACCTTGATGGGCGGTGCCGGCAATGACGCTTGCGATGGCGGCGAAGGCGACGACAGCGTGATGGGCGACACCGGCAACGACACCTTGATGGGCGGTGCCGGCAATGACGTTTGTGATGGTGGCGACGGCGACGACACCGTTGTCGCTGGCGACGGCGACGACACCTTGATGGGCGGTGTCGGCAACGATACCCTCGTTACTGGCGACGGTAATGACATGGCAGACGGCGGCGAGGGCGACGACAGCGTTGTCGGTGGCGGATCTGGCAACGATACGCTGATGGGTAATGCTGGCAACGATACGATCGTTGGCGGTACTGGCAACCATACCTGTACCGGCGGTGCTGGAAATGACGTTTTTGTCATGAGTAACATGACCGCTCCCGGTAGTTCAGTCATCACTGACTACACAGCAGGTAGTGACAAGTTTCTGTTGTCTGGCGACTTGAATTTTAGCAGCTTGTCCTTTGTACAAGTCGGCCTCAATACCGAAATTCGAGGCAGCAATAACTTTGTGCTGACGATATTGTTGAATATCAACGCCACGATTATCAAAGCTGGCGACTTTTTGGGAGTTACCGCTCCAACTACAACTCCAACTCCAGCTCTACCTGTAGTTTCAGCTCCAATTACAACTCCAACTCCAACCCCTCTGTCAGTGGTAGCTAATCCCCTGACTGTCGGTTCCGGTGGCAGCCAAACTACTATTACTTCTGACTTGTTGAAGGTTGTCGATGGCCCGGCAGGCCCTAGTGGCACTGTCTTCAAGCTAACGGAACTGCCTGATGCTAAAACCGGGCAACTATTCTTTAAGGGAGTAGCGGTAACAGCAATCGGTGTTACCTTCACTCAAGCAGACATTAACGCCGGTTTGTTAACTTTCCAAGCAGTATCTGGTTTTACGGGTAAGGCTGACATTAGTTTTGGTTTTGAATTTAGCCAAGGCACAAAGATTATCACCGGTCAGCGTTTTAACTTGAAAGTCGAGCAAACTACCTTTGATTTTACTGGCAGTACAGCTCCTCAAGTTATTGTCGGTTCGGTGACGCTGGATAACGACATCAAAGGCGGCGACGGTGACGATGACATTAAAGGCGGTAACAAGACAAACAAAATTAAAGGAGGCAAAGGCAAGGACAAAATTAAAGGCGGTGATGGCGAGAATGATATCGACGGCGGCGATGACGATGACGATATCGAAGGTGGTAAAGGCAAAAACAAACTCATCGGCGGTATTGGCAATGACAAAATTAAAGGCGGCGATGGCGATAGTGAGATCGACGGCGGCGAAGGAACCAATACTCTAATTGGGGGTGCTGGGAAGGATCGCTTTATTTATCGCACTTCCCGCGAAAAGATTAAAACAGTTGCAGAAGCTGACTTAATTACTGACTTTAATGTCGATGACGATGTTTTAGATTTGTCGGCGGCAGCTTTTGGTAATCTCAGCGTTGCCAGCTTGACTCGAGTGGCGATTACTGCTACTTCTGCTGTTGGGGCGATCGGCAGTGCTAACTTACTCGACTTCAGCGCTGATATCACCGTTACCAGCATCGCCACTTTACAAGCGCGGTTTGCTGCTTTGGGTGGCAACAGCGATGCGCCTACTTTCTGTCAGTTTACAGATGCTGATACTGGCCGTTCCGTGCTCGTATTTGCTGTTGGAGTGCGCTTTGAAGTTATCGCTAGTTTCTCGATCAAAATTAGCCTGCAAATCAAGAACTTTGTCTTCAGTGGCCCATCGCTAAATGTTCCTGTCGGTACTGACGGCCCGGATACTTTTAACTTCGGTACTTATCCCGTCGGAGTTAATTTTGATGCTAAAGCAGGCGATGACAACATTGTCGGCAGCAACTTTAACGATACCATCAAGGGCGGTGACGGCAGCGATACCATCACCGGCGGTCTCGGTGCTGATGTTTTGAGTGGTGGCACTGGCGCCAATCTCTTTGTTTACACGACAACTAAAGAAGGCGACGATAAAATTACCGACTTCAAATCTGGAACAGATAAATTCCAGTTTGTATCGAGCGAATTCGGCAATTTGACTACTACTAACTTTGACGGTGTTAGCGGTTCAACTCCTGACATTACCGGCAAAGAGTTAGTAATTTTCACTGGCGGAACCTATGCCAGTCTCGAAGCCGCGCAAGCTAAGGCTTTGGGCAGTTCAACAACTCCTGGTTTCTTCGCATATAACAATGCTGCGAACGAAACGGTGTTGGTGTTTGACTCGAATGGTACGCTTCCAGGTGGTTCGACAATTGTTGCGAATCTGGGTACGGCGGCGGGGACTTTGGGCACAGCAGACTTCTTGTTTACTGGTGCGACTGGTTCTGCTCCGACTGGTACTTCTACCAATTCAGGTAGCATTGTTGATTTAACTGCTGCTGGAAATACCTATCCGACTGGAAGCATTAATTTGGGTTCTGGTGCTGGCGGTTACAACTTCAGCACACCTGTCTTATTTACCGGAGATGCGGCTGCTAATAACGTCACTGGTACTGAATTTGCTGACATCCTGACTGGTGGTGGCGGTGCGGATATTCTGACTGGTGGTTCTGGTGCAGATATCTTTGCTTACAACGCTCCAGGTGAAGGCGGTGATACGATTACTGACTTTGCTTTTGGGGTTGACAAATTGCAGTTTACTGCGAATGCTTTCGGCAATTTCACTACCACTAATTTTGCCAGTGTGAGCGGTTCAGCTCCTGATATTACTGGTAAACAGTTAGTGATTTTCACTGACGGAAATTATTCGACGGTGGAAGCGGCTCAAGCTAAGGCTGTGGGCGCTTCTACAACTCCTGGTTTCTTCGTATTTACGAATACTGCGAGCGAAACGGTGTTGGTGTTTGACTCGAATGGTACAGCAGCAGGCGGTTTCACAACTGTTGCGAATCTGGGTACGGCTGCGGGGACTTTGGGCACAGCAGACTTCTTGTTTACTGGTGCGACTGGTTCTGCTCCGACTGGTACTTCTACCAATTCAGGTAGCATTGTTGATTTAACTGCTGCTGGAAATACCTATCCGACTGGAAGCATTAATTTGGGTTCTGGTGCTGGCGGTTACAACTTCAGCACACCTGTCTTATTTACCGGAGATGCGGCTGCTAATAACGTCACTGGTACTGAATTTGCTGACATCCTGACTGGTGGTGGCGGTGCGGATATTCTGACTGGTGGTTCTGGTGCAGATATCTTTGCTTACAACGCTCCCGGCGAAGGCGGTGATACGATTACTGACTTTGCTTTTGGGGTTGACAAATTGCAGTTTACTGCGAATGCTTTCGGCAATTTCACTACTACTAATTTTGCCAGTGTGAGCGGTTCAGCTCCTGATATTACTGGTAAACAGTTGGTGATTTTCACGGGCGGAAATTATTCGACGGTGGAAGCGGCTCAAGCTAAGGCTGTGGGCGGTTCTACAACTCCTGGTTTCTTCGTATTTACGAATACGTCGAGCGAAACGGTGTTGGTGTTTGACTCGAATGGTACAGCAGCAGGCGGTTTCACAACTGTTGCGAATCTGGGTACGGCTGCGGGGACTTTGGGCACAGCAGACTTCTTGTTTACTGGTTCGATCGCAAATTCTCCAACTGGTACTTCTACCAACTCAGGTAGCATTGTTGATTTAACTGCTAATCCGGGTACTTTCCCGACAACCGGAGTTTACGACTTTGGTTCAGGTGTGGGCGGTTACAACTTTACCACTCCTGTCTTGTTTACCGGCAATTCAACCGCGAATAACGTTACCGGCACAGAGTTCTCCGATATCTTGAATGGTGGATCTGGTTCCGATATTTTCAACGGTGGCGCTGGTAATGACAGCATCTCCGGCGGCGCTGGTAATGACAGCATCTTCGGCGGCGTGGGTAACGATACTATCAACGGCGGTGACGGGAATGATACTTTAATCGGCGGTTTGGGAACGAATGTTCTCAGCGGCGGGCTTGGTGCTGATGTGTTTGTGTTCACCGGAACTACTGCTGGTGGCGGGGATATCATTACCGATTACAGCATTGTTGATGATGTCATGAACATTGACAAGATTGCTTTTGCCGGGTTGGGATCGGGGCCTTTGGCTGCGAATTTCTACCTGTACAGCAGCACTGTTGCTACTGTAAGTGCGATCGAGTCATCGTTGACTGCACCGTCGATTATTGCTCTCTTCGATAGTGTGGCTAATACTACTAAGCTGTACTACGATAGCAACGGTTCTACGGTTGGTGGCAACAGTTTGTTTGCTACTGTCAATGTCGATTTGGGAGTTTCTGGTAATTCTGAATTGGTCTTGTTCTAAAGGGCAAGAATTCCGATCTGGATATCGAGGGTATGTGTGGGGACAAAGCAATGCTTTGTCCCAATAAAATAAGGACACAGCAATGCTGTGTCCTTATTTTTGTATTATGTTAAATAATTTATAGATTGTGCGATCGATTACGATAATAAAAACGGTTCGTTCGTAGTGCGGAGTTTAGTCCGCAATCCGGGAACGGACTAAACTCCGCACTACGAACCAATTTTAGATATGGCAATCTACCGGATGCGATATTAAGCGTAGATTCTACATTTTTTTCTCAATCCATGCTTACTTCGTTTCCAACCGCTGCCGCCAATTGCTGCTAATAATATCTATTACCGTAACTACAACTAACAAAACTAACATCATTGTAGTAGCTTTATTGTACTCAAAAGAGCGGATGTAATTCACCAATTCAAAGCCAATTCCCCCAGCGCCCACCACTCCCAACACCGAAGCCGCCCGAATATTATACTCAAACATCCACAGCGTGTAACCCAACGCTAGCGGCAACACCTGCGGAAAAATGCCGTATTGCGCTACTTGCAGCCAAGATGCACCAGCAACTTGCAACGATTCGATCGATCGCGCTTCCACAGACTCGATCGCCTCCTGATAAAATTTAGCAAGATAACCTATAGTATAAATTCCCAGGGCCAAAGTACCAGCCGGCGCACCCAAACCAGTCGCCGATACAAACAGCAACCCCAGCACAATTGAAGGAACTGATCGCACCGCATTTTGCAATAAATTAGCTAACCATTGCAACCACTTTGCTGCTATATTATGGGAGCTGCAAATAGCAATTGGTATGGAAAGAATCGCCCCGATTGTGGTTCCCCATAGCGACATCTGAACTGTTTCGATTAAAGCCTTAATTGCTACATCAATAATTTCTAGATTCGGCGGCCACAAGCGCGAAAGAAAATCAGTCATGTAAGGCCAGCTACTTACCAAAGTTGTGGCATCAATTTCTAGTCCCCGCAGCGCCCAACCGTAAAGTACAATTAAACCTGCGATGATACCGAGATTTTTGATCCAACTATAGGTTTTTGATAAGTTACTTGAGTTTTTTTCGGTCATTGGCATTTATTTTAAGATTTTTTTTTAACCGCAGAGGGCGCAGAGGGCACAGAGGAAGAGTTGAGAAGAGAGGGGTTTAGGCTGGTATTTTGGGATTGGTTAATTTGCTGAATTTGTCGGAGAGGTTGTGGCATTTGCCATCATAGACTATTTGACCGGCATCTAGGACGATCGCCCTTTCGGGATAGGTGCTGGCCATTCCCAAATCGTGCAATACTACAACTATGGTCATGCCTTGTTCTCGGTGCAGTTGGGCGAGGATTTCCATTACTTGCTGGGCGGCGATTACGTCTAATCCGGTGGTGGGCTCGTCGGCGAGTAAAATCTGCGGTGATTGGATTAAGGCGCGGGCGATGGCGACTTTTTGCTGTTGTCCGCCGCTGAGTAGTCCGGTTTTTTGGTATGCTAGGTCTTGGAGTCCGAAGTCTGCTAGTAGGTCAAAAGCTCGATCGCGCTTTTGCTTCGGAAAACCCCACAAAGTCTCCCAAGTATTCAATCCTCCCAAGCAACCACATAGCACATTGTCGATCGCCGATGACGGTTTTACCAACCCGCCGCCTTGAAAAATTAAGCCAATATCCCGACGAATTTGGGCGATCGTGCGCGTATTCATCACAATATCATTAATCCGAATCTCTCCGGTTTTAACAGGGACTAAGCCGACGAAGGATCGCAATAGGGTGGATTTTCCCGCACCGTTCAAACCCAGTAGCGCCACAAATTCGCCCTGTTTGATTTTGCAATCAATGCCGTTGAGAATGGGGCGATTTAGTGATTTGGAATAAGCTGTTTCTAAATTACAACATTCGATAGTCATGATCGATATTTATTGATAAATTAGCGATAACTAAATTGCGATTTGAAGGCAAATTTTGTACAGAGGCAGAGCCTCATTATCTCCATTCCCAGGCAGAGCGAGGTAATGAGGTAATGAGGTGATCAGTCAACAGTCAACAGTCAACAGTCAACAATAGACCTAATAAAATTAAGGCTCTAATTTAGCGCGCTGCAAAGCTTGGCGCAAGGTTGCTAAATGGCGCGTATGATCGACTTTTACCAATTTCTGGGAATTGTACAAACTGCGGAACAATTGATTGTTTGCAGGTTCATTCATTTTCATGAAAGCATTGATCAGTTTTTCGCGCATTGGTGCAGGAATGCGATCATCAATCACAATTCCGTGGGCGGGAACTCCGGGAACTTGTTGCAAAACTCGCAATTTCTTGCCTTCTTCCGCTGTAATCCAAGGCGGTAGCAAAGCGTATTCAGAGACAACTCCGACATCTGCTTGACCTCTTAAAACAGCTTGCAAAGCGCTGCTGTAACCGTCGCCATAGGTGACATTTCCGAAGAAAGTTTCCAATCTATCCGGCCCTGAAACTAATCCTTGACCTACCAATTCTGAGATTGGAAAAATGAATCCAGAACCGGAAGTTCTAGAAGTGAAAGCCATTTTTTTGCCTTTCAATTGTTCGAGAGTTTGCTTTGCCGAACCTTTCGGGCGCAGGGGACTGTCTTGGCGCACTACAAACACGGAATCGTAGGTATTTCCGCCGGAATAATCGCTGCGAACTTCTGCTAAATACATCTGCGCTTTGGCCAATTGTTCTGCTTTTAATGCCGCGCGCCCTGCTACAAATGCTACATCTGCCCTGTCGGCCCTCAAAGCTTCTACAGCGGCGGTTTCGTCGCCGATGACTGCTTCTACGGGCATTCCGATTTCTTTGGATAGTATTTGCGCTACTTGATTGGCTTTATTTTGCAAATCTGTAGCATCTCTGCGGTTAGCAAATACGATTCTAATGCGAGTTATAGCAGCTTGTGTTCTTAAATTTCGATCGCCTTTTGGTGTTGTTTGGGCGTTCCCAAGCGGCCCGATTCCAACTGCATTCGCTGTCAAACCAGCTAGCAGTAATAATCCCACGCTCGCGCTTGCTATAACTTTTGACTTGACCTTCATTAATCGCTCTCCTACTTAACCACAACTATTTGACAATTTATGGCAATAATTTTCCTATCATTGTAGAGCTTTTTTGGTAATTAGTTGCAATAGTGCAAGCATAACGATTTATTATATAAAATATAAGTAATATTAATAATACTTTTACTCTATGTATGGTATTTTAAGCATTCTACGGGGAAGAAGTGGTGCAAACTAGACACCATACTGATAAAATGCTCCTAAAGCAAACTTTGACAGCACAGCACAATGTCTTCAGAAACAAACTCAGCGCCTGCATCTACAACCGGTGCAGATGCGATCGATGTTGCGATCGCATCTGGAATCGACTTTGACGGCACTCCGATTCCGAAAGCAAAATTAGACCTGTACGAGCAAGTAATGGGATTAGAAGCCGGGAGACAGCGCAGTGGTGTGTCAAATACCATGCGATCGCGCATTGTCCGAATTGGCGTCAAACACCTGCCTCAAGCAGAACTAGATCCAATGCTAATTGCTGCCGACTTTGCACCGCTAAAAGACAAAGAAATCGCCTTTTATTACGGCGCAAAATAAAGAATATCTCATATCTTTTCTTATCTTCAACCCACGGAGGTGGGTTTCGTCTGTGTAGACGCGGTTTCAACCGCCGTCTCTTTTCTTATCTTCAACCCACGGAGGTGGGTTTCGTCTGTGTAGACGCGGTTTCAACCGCCGTCTGTTTTCTTATCTTCAACCCACGGAGATGGGTTTCGTCTGTGTAGACGCGGTTTCAACCGCCGTCTGTTTTCTTATCTTCAACCCACGGAGATGGGTTTCGTCTGTGTAGACGCGGTTTCAACCGCCGTCTGTTTTCTTATCTTCAACCCACGGAGGTGGGTTTCGTCTGTGTAGACGCGGTTTCAACCGCCGTCTGTTTTCTGTATCCTACAAATTTAAATCTCAGGTTTCAAAGCACGTTCCATCAGCGATAAAACAGCTTGTTCGGGAGTAATATCACCATTCAGCAAACGATAAACTTGACGGGAAACAGGGACTTCAATCTCGCGCCGATTCGCCAAATCAATCAACACATTAGTAGTATTAACTCCTTCAGCAGTGCTCTGTAATTCCTGCAAAATTTGCTCCAAAGACTTGCCTTTCGCCAATCCGAAACCAACTCGATAATTGCGCGACAAAGAACTATTGCAAGTCGCGAGTAAATCTCCCAAACCAGACAAACCATAAAAAGTTTCGGCGCGAGCTCCCAAACGAACTCCTACCCGAATCATTTCCGGCAAAGCGCGAGTCAGCAAAGCAGATTTAGCATTAGTTCCTAATTGTAAACCATCGCAAACACCAGCGGCGATCGCAAAAACGTTCTTCAAAGTCCCACCCAACTCAGTCCCCAGGGGATCTTGATTGACATAAACTCGAAAAATATCGGAACTATAAATGGTTTGTACTTGCTTGGCTGCGGCTAAATCTAAACTCGCCGCTACCGTCGCAGCCGGTAATCCTTGCTGAATTTCCTCGGAAAGATTGGGGCCAGAAAGTACGACTATTGAATTGTGAGGAAAGGCATTTTGCCAGATTTGAGATGGAGTGCGTGTCGTCGCGGGGTCTAAACCTTTGGTGACAGTAACTATAATTGTACTGGGAGTTAGGTTTAAGGCAAGCAGGCGATCGACTGTTTCCCCAACTCCCTTCATCGAAACTGCCGAAATTACAACATCCGTGCCAGTTATAACCGATTCTAGACTAAAAGAACTGCGGCGCGACCACAAATTTACCCGATCGCCCTTTTTGCCTCCCAGATTTGCCAGTGCCAAACCCCATGCACCTCCGCCTAATATTGTCAAATTTACCATAAAATTTATTGATAAGGAAGAAGGAAGAAAGAAGAAGGAAGAAGAAATACCCAGTAAGCTTTTTCGCGAGCCGTATTTTACGTTTAACTTGGTAGATTTACTTATTTAGATCAACGAAAACGCAGGTGCACGCAGATCAACTATACATAATTTAGCATTCATCCGCGTTAATCGGCGTTATTCTGCGGTTAAAAATTTACATAATAATCTTCCCTCTTCCTTCTTCCCTCTTCCTTCTTCCCTCTTCCTTCTTCCTTCTTCCTTCTCCTACAAACGCGGGCGCAATCCATAATGACGGTAACGCCAATAATCGCGTAAAATGCGATCGTGATCGAAACACAATTCACCTGGAATCTGCCAAGATTCAAAAACTTGTAAATTTTTAGCATCATCAGCAGCTTGGGGTTCGCCCGTTGCCGCAGCCAAGAATACAATACTGATAGTATGTTGGCGCGCGTCGCGATTTGGGTCAGAATAAACGTAAAATTGCTCAATTAATTCTACATTCAAACTCGTTTCTTCTAAAGCTTCGCGTTTGGCCGCCGTTTCTACCGATTCCCCGTAATCGACAAAGCCGCCGGGAATCGCCCAGCCGTAGGGAAGATGCCGACGTTCTATGAGTACGATCGGTCGGTGCGGGCGATCGACCAATTCGATGATAATATCAACTGTAGGAGCGGGATTTTTATAAGTCATTTTGTTTGGGAATGGGGCATCGGGCATCGGGCATCGGGCATCGGGGATTAATGATTTTATATTTAACTAACAAACAACAAATAACAAATAACAAATAACACATAACAGTCAACAGTCAACAGTCAACTAACAAACATTATGCCTAAGTGGCTGAGCAAAGTTTTAGGTATCGGTGCGGGTACAATCCTCCTATTAGGTGCGACTGGATACTGGTACGTTTTTATCGCCGGAGCACCTCAATTAGACCCTCCAAAAATCATCGCCGATGCCGACATAAAATTTGAACTCAAAACATATAAAAGTGCAGCTATGAATTCCGAGCGCACCTACGGCTTAATTTTACCACCAGGGTACGCAAAAAATCCCAAACAGCGCTATCCAGTGATTTTTTTGCTACACGGCGGGCACGGAGACGCGCGCGCTTATCAAGACAAAGCTGCTGTTACTTCCGTGCTCCACGATTTATATAAAAGCAAAAGATTGTCGCCGTCAATTGTCATTACTCCTGACGGGAACGACAAGCGGGGGACGAGCCCTTTGTGGGACCCGCAGTATTTTGATGGGCCCAATGGTCAGGTCGGAAGTGCGATCGGCTCCGAGTTGGTTCAAATCGTAAAATCGCGCTACAGAACGCTGGAAGACCCCAAATTCTGGGCAATGGGAGGACAATCTTCGGGGGGTTGGGGAGCTTTTAATATCGGTTTGCGCTACTTGAATAATTTTAATATTCTGTTCAGCCACAGCGGTTATTTTACCGATCAAAGTGGCAAAGCTAACAGTCCTAAATATTTAGTTCCGAAACTCTCTACAAAAGATAGACAGCGACTGCGGGCTTATTTGGATGCGGGGGAAGGAGACAAGGAATTTCTGACTTCTACGCAACAGTTTCACGAACAATTAAACAGTTTGGGTATTGCCAACGAGTTTAACAAATTTCCTGGCGGTCACGGGATTGTCGGCCCCGATGTCGGTTGGAATTATTGGCACAAGCATTTAGCCGATTCATTGAGTTATGTTGGAAAACAGTTTAAGATATCACTGGCCGCACAGAAAAATTAAACAGGTGAACTGTGTTACCCCAAAAAACTAGGATTGGACTCTGGACTGCATCATTTTTAACCGGATTGGTAGGATTTATTAACCTGCTGTCTGCTGTAACTCCCAGTTTACCCGATCGCCGAAATTGGCTAGAACCATTTTTTCCTTTTCCGGTGAGGGCGGGCGGGCATTTCTTTGCAGCAGTTATCGGATTTATGCTGCTAACTCTGGCAACTAATTTGTTGCGACGAAAGCGGATTGCTTGGTTGCTGACTGTGGGATTATTAATTGTTTCTATTGTAGTTCATTTAGTCAAGGGATTAGATCTTGAAGAAAGTTTGCTTTCTGGCGTTTTACTGTTTCAATTGTTGGTGATGCGGCAGACATTTACTGCTCAATCAGATCGCCCTTCAATTGCTCAAGGACTCCGAGTTTTGGTAGGCGCTTTGTTGTTTACCCTCGCTTACGGTACGGCTGGTTTTTACATTTTAGATGGGCGTTTTGAAGTTAACGAACGAGCAGTTAATTTTGATTGGGACGATGCTATATTCCAGACTTTTGCCATGTTTTTTACGGCGGACAATGCGGGTTTGGTTCCGAAAACTCGGTTTGCTAATTTTTTCGCAGATTCGATTTATGCTGTAGGTGCAGTAACGCTTGGTTACGCACTTTTGATGCTGCTGCGGCCGGTGCTGCTGCGAAATTCGGCAAGTATTTCGGAACGGAATAAAGCTCAAGAAGTTGTAGCAGAATACGGGCGGACAACCCTAGCGAGACTGGCGTTACTTGAGGATAAATCTTATTATTTTAGTCCTTCGGGTAAAAGTACGATCGCCTACGTGCCCAAAGGTAGAGGCGCGATCGCCCTCGGAGACCCGATCGGGCCTGCAGAAGACCGCAAAGAGGCAATTCTGGGGTTTCAAGAGTTTTGCTATCGCAACGATTGGTATCCAGCATTTTATCAAACTTTGCCCGACGATTTAGAAATGTATTCTACTCTCGGTTTTCGAGTAGTACAAATTGGCGAAGAAGCGATTGTAAACCTCAAAAACTTTAGTCTCAAAGGCAAGGCAAATCAAAACTTAAGAACTGCGATCAACCGACTGACAAAAGCAGGCTATCGTGTCGAATTTTACGAACCTCCTTTAAGTTTGGAATTGATGCGGCAAATGAAAGCTGTTAGCGACGAGTGGCTGCAAATGGTTCAGGGCGCGGAAAAACAGTTTTCTGTGGGTTGGTTTTATGAGGCATATTTGCGGGAAACTCGCGTCGTAGCGATTCACACTCCCGACGGTAAAATTAGTGCTTTTGCTAATATGATATCTGCGGTAAATGAAGTGGTTGGAGTTGATTTGATGCGCCGTCGCACTGAGGTAGAAAATGGGACGATGGAGTGTTTGTTTGCTTCGATGTTGCAACACTGTCAAGAGTTGGGCTATGCAGAATTTGATTTGGGTTTGTCGGCTTTGGCGGGAGTCGGAGAAGAGGGTAAATCCGGGCGGTTGGAAAAGGTTTTAATTTATCTTTCGGATCACTTGAGCAAGTTTTATAATTTTAAGGGATTGCACAGTTTTAAAGATAAGTTTGGGCCGCGCTGGGAACCGCGTTATTTGGTTTATCCGAGTTTGGGAAGTTTGCCGGATGTTGTGGTTGCTTTGATTCGGGCCGATTCGGGCGATGGCTTACGCCCCGCTACGCTACGACTTTTAGATTATTTGCGCCCAGGAAGTTAGACCATTTTAGATTGAATATTAAAGGTTTTAACGCAGCAATTACCAAAAAATAGGATCAGTTTATGAATTTGACGCTGAATCTATCACCTGAGTTGGAGCAATATCTCTTACAGTCTGCTGAGTGGCGCGGTATTTCTGTAGAGGAAGTAACCTTGCAAATGCTGATGGAATGTATGCAGAGTCAGGAACAGGATTCGATCGCATCTGGGGCGGTGTGTGATGTTTGGTCGCCCTATGATGCGTTTGATGCTGCACAGACGATGCTGGGAGTTTTAAAGCAATCGTAAGCCCAAAAGGATGATTCATTCAGTTGACAGTTGACAGTTGACAGTTGACAGTTGACAGCTTGCCCTGAGCGAGTCTCAGGTTGACAGTCAACTGAATGAACCTATAACGCGGGTGTCCAACTTGGTTATGAATGGGAGCGGCAGACTACGGTTCTTAGTTTGACGGGAAATTTGGCACAGTATGAGGCGCGCATCGTGGTGATGCAGGGACAGGTTGGGCAGTTTGAACCAGTGCAGCTTGTGTTTGCTTGGACTCGGGCTGAAAATGTACCGTTGATTTTGGGACAGGTAAATTTCTTTATGGAGTTTGATGTTTGTTTTTATCGATCGCAATTGGCGTTTAATGTTAGTCCTCGTTAACTGGTTCCCAAGCAGAGAGAGCCTGGGAATCCATAACGAGTAAACGAGTAATACCAATATCGCAGAGGAAACGGCACTGCCGCTTCCCTACCAATATCGAAGAAGACACGGCACTCTTACTCTTTCCTTCCCCCTTCTTCCTTCTTCCTTCTTCCTTCTTCCTTCGTTATGCCAAGCCCCGAAGTGGCACGCGCTGCTTCTGCAAAATCTGTGAATACAGCTTTTCCAACTCAGTAATATTCTGACTGAGAGTGTACCGCTCGATCGCCCGTTGGCGCGCTTTTTGACCAAGCAGCATTCCCAACTCAGGATGTTCGCGAAATAGCGGCAGTAAAGTTTGCAACTGACTCCGCACCCGCTGAGTGTTCAAAACTACCCCTGCGCCTTCCTCCAAAGCCTCACCGTCAGCACCGGCATCCGTTGCCAAACAAGCTAAACCGCAGGCCATCGCTTCCAGCAGCGACAGCGACAATCCCTCCACCAAAGAAGGCAAAATAAATACATCTGCACCGCGCAGAATTTCGATCCGGCGTTCCTCCTCGGCGACAAATCCGAGCCACACAATGCCCTCCTCTTCGCCGTAGGACAGTTGCAGCGACGCGGCTAGGGGCCCGTCACCTACGATCGCCAATACGTTACCAGGGCCAAAATTGCACTGTTTCCAGGCTTTCAGCAAAGCCTCGACATTTTTCTCCGGGGCAATGCGGCCTTGATATACAAAAAGTCGATCGGCCTTTAACTCCGACTTCAACCCCGAAGGCCCAGGAGAATACTTCATCGCGTCTACTCCGTTGGGAATCACGGCTACCCGTTCTTGCGGTACTCCCAACTTCACCAAAATATCCCGCTGAATGTAAGAAAAGACGATCGTCGAGTCGTAGTGAGCCAAAAACGGAGCATACAGTTGATACATCAGGTGCTGAGTTCCTGATGTCAAATTCCGCAATTTGCGATCGAACGGCGGGTGAAAAGTCGCCACCAAAGGCAAATTCAATTCCTGACAAATTTCCGGCAGCAGAAAGTCCAGAGGCGAAAGCGTCAGGGAAGCGTGAACAACATCCGGTTTCAGTCGCCGCAAAGACTTCATCAACACTGTGCGGGATTTGAGAGTCGGAATCGTATAAATTTGCGATTTGTAGTGACAAGGTAAAGAAACTTCGTTGCAACTCGCGGGCGAAAGCGAATTGGTATATGAAGTTGGAGTAATTCCAGTTCCCCATTTCCCATTTGCCATGCTCCACGCCGTATTATTCCTGTCCAATGGGCCCGCTTCTTGGGCAAAGTGCAGGAAACTAACCTGGTATCCCCGGTCTAAAAGTGCGTTGGTGACTTCCCTGGAGTAAGTGACATTACCGCAAAAAGGTGATTTTTTTCCTAGCCAAGCGATGTGCATTCAAGTAAATCAGAGTTTGTTAAGCAGAAGGAAGAAGGAAGAAGGAAGAAGGAAGAAGGAAGAGTGCTTATATAGCAAGCTTTATTGCCATCTGTATCTTACGTTTAATTAGGTGGATTTACTTATTTTATTGGAGTCGATCGACTTTAGTATTGCTGTTACGGGAAATATACCAGGTTAAGACGCCACCTGCGATCGCCAATCCTGCCAAAGCCAAAAATACTGTCGGCAAACCCAGAAATGTTTCAGCTACTCCAGCCAAAGCTAATGGTAAACTCAAAGCGATATTAGTGGCATTGTTTTGCAGCCCGAAAACTTTTCCCCGCATTTCTTCTGGGGTTTCTGCTTGAATCGTCGTCTGCATCGGCACTCCCACCAACGAGGCAAACAAACCCAACAGGGTAATGAACAGTACCGAGATCCACAAATGGTGTGTAAATGCAGAAAGACCCATCAGAGCCACTGCCATGCCAACTGATCCGATTAAACTAAGTTGGGAATGAGAAAATTTGTGACCGAGATAGCCGACAGTCGTCGCCCCAATAGCCATCCCAACGCCTACGGCAGCCAGCAAAAAGCCAAATTGGGAGGCTCTCATACCGGGCAGGATTTCTGCCAGCCGCACCGCTAGAACTGCCAAGGCTGCAAAAATTGAAAATAGAATAATTAGTTGAATTAAAGCATTGCGGACTTTCGGTTGATCGTTGATGTAACGCAGGCCGTCTTTTAAATCTGCTAGGGGATGCGGCGGTTCGTGTTCGACTTCGTTTTTTTCGCCTGTTTTCATCGACAACAATAGCACTCCAGCGAAGGCGTAACTGCCGCCTACTACTAATTCTTTGCCGATGCCGAGTCCGCCGCCAATGTTGGTAAATAGGGTGTCGGCTAAAGCTAGTAAGGGTTCTCCGACTGCGAAGCCAATAATCACCGAACCCATCATGGTGGTGGTGTAGAGGGAGTTTGCCGATAGCAGGTGGCGGCGTTCCACTATTAGGGGAATTACTGACTGTTCTGCTGGGGCGAAAAATTGAGTTAGGGTCGAAACTAGGAATGTTACTAGCAGCAGCAAGCAGAATCCCAGGGGTAGTTTACCGATTTCAAAACCGTCTGAGAGCCACAGCAGCAGGGGTAATGCTAATACGAAGCCTCCCCGCAGCAGGTTTGTGGCTACGAGCACGGCTTTTTTCGGCCAGCGATCTACATACACGCCTGCGGCGGCACCGAACAGCACTGCGGGTATGGTAAAGGCGATCATGATTGCTGATACCCATCTGCTGATGCTTTGATCTGGCGCTTGAAACCGGCTGGCTACGAGGGCGATCGTCAGTACGAGATAAACTTTATCTGCTAGTTGGGAGAAAACTTGCCCACTCCACAATGCTAGAAAGTTGCGGTTTTTGAGAACCGGCAGAAATCCTGTTGCTTTTTCGGGAGTTTCGGCAACTGTTTCGGGGAGTTCTGCTGCTGGCTCTGCTGTTGGTTCCGGGGTTATGGTTGGGGGTTGTTGGCTGTTACCGTTGTTCGAGTCTGTTTCTGGAGTTGTGGGATATTTATCCATTTCTGGGTGTTGGGCGTTGCTCCATTGTCGATCGGCAGAGACGGGATAAGAGTCAAAATCTGGAAAATTTTCTCGTTCTTCCATTTTGTGGTGGGTCACAGCTAAAACAGATATTCTCAAATCAGAATCGGACAGTCGCATCATAGGATTTGGGGTGAATGGCCTGGGATGGTGGAGGTTGGGGGGATGGGAATTTGAAATTGAGGTGTTAACCCCTAAGTTTATTAATAACTCGTAACTTTATCTATTATCTGATGTCGCAACAACCTTGAGAATTTACCTGAAATTGCCGGCAGGTTCGGGTATCCCGCAGGCTGGGGGTGCGATGTACGATCGCCCGTTCACCTATTTAACTCAAAATTTAAAACTCAAAACTCTCTAGGTAGGTGTCGATCGAGCTTCCCGATCGAATCGTGCAACCTAAATGATACTGGGCATACTGCCGCAAAATATTTTCTACTGATATCCAAGCCGTGCGATCGGTAATCCCCTCTTCTAGTTCTGCACTACCCAACTGTTGCAACGCCGTTAATTCTGTAGCATTAATCTGAAAATTTGTCAAGTGTTTGCTATCGCTCGTTTGCGGGGAACGGGAGCTGGATCTGTACAAGCTACCGGTTTGTGAAGAGAGTTCTGCCTCTAGGTTAGCTAGCTCGGACAAGCTGAAGGTTCCCCCAGAAGGTATACTAAACCCGGTTTTCCAGTTTGGATCGCTGAAATTTGGGACGATCGGTTGTCTGGTGGCGCAGCAGACTTGGACTTGGGGCGCGAGGCCTGCTAGGGCTAACAAGTGAAAAATACCCTGAGCCAGATGGGCGACTAGCACGGCGGCGGATGCGATTTCTGTGCGATCGGACAAACGCTCTAAACGGCTCAAGTGTTCGCCCAGCAAAAAGAAAAGTGATTCTTGCGGTTCGTCGGAAAGGGCGCTGGCGATCGCCAATTCGGCCAGATATTGCGCGGCTGCGAGTTTTCCCAAGTTGCGGCTCAAACCCGGATGGGATTCGACGGTGCTAGCTTGGGTAATCTTGTCGAGCGATCGGCCTTTGGCGATTAGCAATTCGTTGACGACAAATAACTCGCTTCTACCGCCAATGCTCGATCGCTGTTTGCGAACCCCCGGTGCTACAGCTTTAATTAAGCCGAATTCCCGTGTCAAAACTGTCAGCAGGCGATCGGATTCGCCGATCGGCGCACTCTTCAGATTAATACCAGTTGCTTTGTAAGTTCGAGTCATTTGTTAGTTGACGGTTGGCTGTTGACTGTTGGCTGTTGACTGTTAACGGTTAACGGTTAACTGTTAACTGTTAACGGTTAACGGTTAACTGTTGGGTGTTAACTGTTAACCTTTAGCTTTTTGTTTTAGTGAGTTAAGATAGGCATTAAGTTTTGGTGAAAGTTCATTTAATAACGGATGCAATCGATCGCTCTGTTCTTGAGTTAAAAGATTACGAGCATAGGCAAGTCTTAACCAGTGCCTTGTTTCGTTTAATGAACCTCGTGCAATTTTCACAAAACGCTGATTATCCTGATAGCTGTGGCGTCCATGTCCTTCTGCAATATTAGCGCCAACACTATCAGCCGATCTGACGATTTGTTTGCCCATCGTATCCTTCGTAAAGTAGTCCCATTCTTTAACAATAAACCATATTTGATTTGATATTTTTTCGGCTAATTGATATACTTGTAACTGTTGGAAGTTCTCCATATTAACTCCTTTAAACAATTAATCACCAATAAATACAAATCAACAGTCAACAGTCAACAGTCAACAGTTAACAGTCAACAGTTAACAGTCAACAGTCAACAGTTAACAGTCAACAGTCAACGATTATCTAAATTATCACGCTGGCGGATTAATTCCGGGCCGCGAGAAGTCCCCAAACGAGTTGCACCAGCCACGATCAAATCTACAGCTTGTTCGTGAGTGCGAATTCCTCCAGCCGCTTTAATACCAACTCTTCCCTTAGTAATTTCCTTCAGCAACCGCACGTCTTCAACAGTCGCCGCGCCAAAAAAGCCGGTGTTAGTTTTGATGTAAGCCGCGCCCGCCTCCATGCAAAGCTCAGCCGCTAATTGTTTTTCCTCATCAGAAAGCATCGAGCATTCGATAATCGCTTTGATAGTTTGTCCGGTTTCTTCACAAATTTCGGCCAATTCCCGGTGAAATTCGTCACTTTTTCCGGCTTTCAATAATCCTAAGTTCACGCAGACATCTAACTCCACGGCTCCATTGTCTGCGGCTTCTAGGGCTTCGTACAGTTTTACTGCTGATGTGGTTGCTCCTGTGGGAAAACCTATAACAGTCGAGACTTTTGGCTTTCTGCCGTGCAGAAGACTTACCGCTTGTCGCACGTAGGCGGGATACACGCAAACTGTGGCAAACCCAAATCTTTCTGCTTGTTGGCAGCAGTTTTCTACTTGCTCTGGGGTGGCACTGGGGTCGATCAAGGCGTGGTCTATATAGAGGGCAATATCGATATCTGGCCCTTTTGCAGCCATTGGTGTTTTTTCTCCGAAGTAACTACTTCCTTATTATGTAGCGAATTTACCAATATTTTACTTGACTCGCCTGCCTGAGCGAGTACAAATACTCAATTTACTACTTAGAAAAACTCTTGTGGCAATTGGTTCATCCATTTATGGCAAAAAAAATAAATTTTAGTATCTGCCTTTAGATACATTTTTTCTCTTTCTTTAGGTATACTTTATTAAAAGGAGTTGGGGTAGAGCCTGCGTCAACTAGGCGATCGGGCAGAGCCTGGTAGCAGTCACTGTTTTTACTCCGATTAGTGCTTTAAAAACATAACAGCCAGTGCCAAGCATGAATCATTTAGAACTCGAACAAGAAATTGGGAAGATGACTAGAGCGATGATGACTCGCAATAGCTTAATTGGTAAAGATTTGATTGCCGATCTCAGAGGGCGGCTGTCTGTTGACAGTGTAGCTGCTTTGATGATTGTCAGTATTGAACGCTTGATTTGGTCTGACTGCGAGTCGGTGATCTGGAGTGTGAGTTATTTGATTCCTGCTGATGTGATGGAAGAAATTCGCCGGATTACGGCGCTGGTTGTTTGCAAGCGGTTGATGGGCAAGGGTTTTGTGCTGGGGAAGGATTTTAGTATTGATGCTTCTGGCAGGTTGATGTTGAGCGATCGCGCTCAAACAGCGGTTGTGGTTGCTTGAAGAAAGTCAGCAGAAGTTGGAGTGTCTGTCACGCACAGCCTGAGATCGCAGCAGATCCAAGAGTGCGATGAGTGCGGTTAGCTGAAAGAGCATTTTATGAGAGGAAAATAGTTAGTGGCGATCGCCAATTGTTGAGGTTGTTACTGACAGTTTGTACGGGCGATCGCCCTGTATCAAAATTTTCAGAATTTTAGTGAAATTACAGTTTAACTCCGGGCATTGTTTCATGTAGAATCATCCCTAAGATAGATGCGAGATATTATGAATTTAATTCAAAACTTGGAAGCGGCTTGGTATTACCATCTGGGTTCGCGCCACCTCGAAGCTAACGATCATGATAGTGCTCTGGCGAATTTTGACAGAGCGGTGAAGTTGCAATCGGATCATTATAAGGCTTGGTTCGGGCGAGGTATGGCTTTGGGGAACTTAGAACGGCACTTAGATGCCCTGAAAAGTTTTGATGAGGCCTTGGCTGTGGAGCCGAATGCGAGCTTTGGCTGGCACAACCGGGCTATTGCTTTAGGAAAGTTGGGCCGCCCTTTGGAGGCGCTCAACAGTTTTGACAGGGCTCTGGAGTTTAACCCATGCTCGGCGAGTATTTGGCACAACCGGGGACTGACGCTGATCGATATGGGGCTTTACCATAAGGCGGTTCTGAGTTTCGATCGCTCTTTGAGTTTAGAGCCGGAGGCTGCTTGGGCGTGGTACAACCGAGGCAATGCTCTGTTGGAAATGAAACTTTACTATCAAGCGCTCAACAGTTTCGATCGGGCGATCGAGTTTAGCCCAGATGATGCGAACGCTTGGTACAATCGCGGTCTAGTTGCTAACTCAATGGGACTTTACAAACAAGCAGTGGCTAGTTTTAGCCGATCGATCGTTCTGAAACCGGGCAGAGCCGAAGCTGTGGGAGAGCGTCGAGTTGCTTTGGGGAAATTAGTAGGTTTAAATCAGAAAAATGCCAAGTTCACTCCTACATCTGAGTGTGCCTTTGAGGATTATTTGATTTGGTACAATCGGGGTGTGGAATTGGCGCGACAAGGTAGCTATTCAGAGGCGATCGCTTGCTACGAAACTGCCTTAGAAATCAATCCTGATTTTGCTAACGCTTTTTACAATCAAGCTTGCTGTTATGCGCTGCTGGGCTTTGCAGATTTGGCCCTTGACAATTTGCAGCGGGCTGTGGAGTTTATGCCTAATTTATACCGAGAACTAGCTTTAGCTGACTCTGATTTAAGCTGCATTTGGAAACAAGAACGTTTTGCAGATCTGATTCAAGGTTGAGAAGGAAGAGGGAAGAAGGAAGAGGGAAGAAGGAAGAGGGAAGAAGGAAGAGGGAAGAAGGAAGAAGGAAGAGGGAAGAAGGAAGAAGGAAGAAGGAAGAAGAAGCAATTAAGGAACTTCCTAACCTTCTTGGTGGTTGCTATAGCGCGTCGTCAGGAGTTGTACAATCAATTAACGCTATTATCTAAGCGCGTTAAATTGTGAACATCTTTCTCTCCCTCTTTCTCTCTTTTCTAGCTCCTCTGCGCCCTCTGCGGTTAAAAAAATCTGATTTACAAATCAAATAGAATTGCGATGTACGCAAAAAAAGCTCGCGTTTCGGGCGAACTTTTGTGGATGGGCGACGGAAATTCGATCGCCATCAACAGTGTTTTTGCAATCTTTGCTATTGCACAGAAACTCTGATGGAGGGCTTGACCGGCCTGTTGGCAACTATTAGTACCTTGTAGGTACCGGACTCCGGGAGTTGAGCAAAAGTTTGACCTGCGCCTTGATCCAGGAGTTGTCCCGACGGAGATTCGATCGCCACACCGAGATTTTGGCTGCTAGCACTCACCCTAATTGTCTGTCCCTGTTTTCCGGGAACTGTCAGGGGCTGGATTTGGTAGCCGGACATTTTGAGTTTGACTGTGGCTTCTGTTTCCCCGTATGCTATGGGAATTGCGCGATCGGGCCTATAAGTCCACTTAGCGTTAAAGTCGCGTCCGATCACGAAGCTGCTAGTCTCACCTTTCGGGGTAACTCGCACGCGGTAAATCCCGGACTCTGGCAATTGGCCGATCCACTGATTGTCGCTTTTTTCAATAACTCCCAGATTCTCGCCGTTGGGGCTGTACAGTTCGGCTGTCAGTTGTCCCGCCCACAGCGAGAGAGTGAGTTCTCGCCCTTTGATGCCTTCAAAAATATAGGTGGTTGGTTTGTTGATGGTGGCTCGAATTTCTGAGGTTGACATTCGCTCGATGGGTTCTAGCTTGGCAACTGGGGCAGAGGTAGCTGACGTTGGCTCGATCGGTTCTAGGTTGGCAACTAGGGCAGAAGTAGCGGGTTTATTAACGGTTTGTGTAATTTCCGAGGCAGCCATCCGATCGCCCGGTGCAATTTTTGGGGCTACAGGGCTTGCAAATACTGATTTTGCCGTCATCATGAGTAGCATTCCAGTCAGTAAAATTAGTTTTTTCATGTCACGCTTGCCAAAGGTAATCAGTTGTATATGTTTACTTGTGTGGTGCTGTTTGCACCGGATTAAATCTGCCGATCGCGCGATCGGCTTGATCAGCATAGAGGATACAGCTAAATATTTCGTAATTTCACAAAAATTCGCGGTAGTAAATTGCCCTGCCGAAGCTAAATAGTAGCCTGGGTCGATCGGACATTTCCATCATATTCCCTACCCATAATATCATCGGATCGTCCTAGTAATTTGGTCAAAAATTCAAGCTTTTTCCCAAAAGCTTGCTCAAAAAATGCCAACAACCCAAAAACGCGGTGTCTGGGTTCCAAGAGAGGCTTTGCTACCAGAAAACGACCCTTAACCCAGCGGGGGTTACGGCCTCTACTTTTAACTGGTGCGAGGGCGATCGGCTTGTAGGGCGATGCACACCGCACCTTATCCTATGGGTAGCGTGTCAAACCACTTTTTGACCTTAGTCCCAATCTTGTACTATAGGGCCGGGTAAGGCAAGGATATGTAATAAAAACGAGTTTACCGATGCCAAACCCGCCCTGCCAAGCCAGGTTTATTTTTACTACGAACCAGAGAGAATTTTTAGATAAGCTTGTACCGTGTTGGATAATCCCATTTCTAGCGCTTCGGCAATTAAAGCGTGACCGATCGAGACTTCTAGTATATCAGGAATCGAGCAAAACTTAGCTAAATTGTCTAAATTTAAATCGTGTCCGGCATTCACTCCCAAACCGACAGATTGAGCGGCTTGAGCTGCTAAGACATACTGTTGAAAAACAGATTCTACATTGCCTTCACGAAAAGCAGTTGCGTAGGGTTCCGTGTACAGTTCTACGCGATCGGCTCCAACTTCTTTTGCTAGGGGCATCAGAGCAGGATCTGCATCCATAAACAAGCTGACTCTGATGCCGTTATTTTTTAATTTTTCAATAATTGGTAACAGCCGATCGCGATTTTCGGGAATATTCCAGCCGCTATCGGATGTTAGCACGTCGGGAGCGTCTGGCACTAAGGTACACTGAGCCGGTTTCACATCGCAAACTATATCCATAAATGGCGGCTGAAACGGATTTCCTTCGATGTTGAACTCGACAGTTAGCATTTTGGCTAAGTCGTAAACATCGGCAGCTTTGATGTGTCTTTCGTCGGGGCGGGGATGGACTGTAACGCCGTGAGCTCCGGCGGCAATTACTGTTTTTGCGGCTTCGGTAACGCTGGGGATGCCGATGTTTCGAGAGTTTCTCAGGAGGGCGATTCTGTTGATGTTGACGCTGAGTTTTGTCATGAGATTGGAAGTTGCGGATGTTTGTTGATTTTTAATTTTAACCGCTGATGAACGCTAATGAACGCTGATGCAGGCGGATTGATTTTTAGGGCGGCTGTTAATTGGGTTGATTTGGATGGTTGTGAATCAGCTTTTCTGCAAGCGGTAAGGTTTCGGCAAAAATCGCCTCTGCTGTTTGGTGTTTTGCTGGCAAATCTTGTAGATTGGTAATGCAGAAAAGTGGTGCGGTGCGATCGACTATTTATGCCATAAAATCTCGGCTGAAATATTTGAGTTTAAAGTCGGATCTGTGGGGACAGTAAATCATGGCCAACATTTCGAGTAATGGTAAAAGCGTCAAATTGTGACAATTAGGGTAGAAACAATATTTTCGAGCATGATTTGTCTCATAAAATCAAGCTATACTGTTTGTTTTCCCAAGCTTGCACAAGTTTAACAAACATCGCAGGTTGAGATTGCTGCGACATTGTTCTGCGAGGAATTGCTAATGTGTCCGGTTGTGGGCTGCTGCCGAAAATTGCAGGGGAAGCCGCAAAGGAGAAGGGCAATTTGGGGGAAAGTACGCGCGGCGGAGCTATCGGGTAGGAAATCGCCCGCGAGCAAAAATCAGTCTTAAATTCTCACTCATCAGAAACTTGCCCGCTGTCCGGTAACATGAGAAAGGATTAATTTTTAACAGCGCGGCATGGCTACTATTTGGGAACTCGATTTTTACAGCCGTCCAATCCTAGACGAGCGAGAGAAAAAAAAATGGGAAGTGTTGATTTGCGAAAGCCCGCTGAATGTAGGCGACAAGGCAGAATCTCTGTTTCGCTACTCGCAATTCTGCCCGAGTACAACCGTGAATTCCCTGTGGCTGGCTGGTGCAATTAAAGATGCGATCGCCTCTGCACCGAAACCACCCGAAAAAATCCGCTTTTTTCGCCGCCAAATGGCGAACATGATTACCAAAGCCTGCGAGGAATTGGATATTCCCGTCGCTTCCAGTCGCCGCACCCTCGCCCTCAGCCTGTGGCTGGAAGAACGGATGCAAGACGTTTATCCCGCCGAACCGGGCTATCAGCCGGTTGTGATCCAGAGCGTTCAATTTGTACCCGAAACGCCCGTAGCGTTGCCGGACGCCTTAATCGGCGAAAAATGGGCGTTTGTGAGTTTGCCGATCGCAGCTTTTGATGAAATGTCCGAGTGGGATATTGGATTTGGCGAAGCTTTCGGGCTCCCGATGACACGCCTCGCCCCGGAAACACAAATTCCAGGATTAATCATCTACTCATCGAGAGCAACGGCTTTAGCAGGTTGGATGTCGGGTTTGGAATTGGCTTTTCTCAAATTTGACACCCGCGAGCTCCCTAGGCTGGTATTAGATACGGGAGCTAACGATCGCTGGATTATAGCTAATCTCAGAGACGCAGCAACTGAGAAAGAAGCGAAAGGATTTGAAGCCGCGAAAAAGCAAGCAAAACAAGTACATTTCTTAGCAATTCAGTCGAATCCACAATCGGAATCTTTTGCAGGATTTTGGCTGCTGCACGAACTAACTATTTAGTCGATCGCTGGTGAATAACCGCTCTGGCATCGATCGCAAAAAATTGGTAATCGGTAATTGGTAAATTGGTAATTGGTAATTGGTAATTGGTAAATTGGTAATTGCTTCCAATGACAACTACCAACTGTCAACTGTCAACTACCAACTACCAACTACCAACTACCAACTACCAACTGTCAACTGCCAACTGCCAACTGTCAACTGTCAACTGTCAACTACTATAATGACCAATCACCAATCAGCAGAACAACTGCTAGAACTAGCCACCAAAGCAGGTGCCGAAGCTGCTGAGGTATTGGAATCGCAATCGCTCTCGCGGCCGGTCTTTTTTGAAGCAAACCGCCTCAAACAGCTAGAAACAGCCCAAGCAGAAGGCATTGCGCTGCGGCTGTGGCGGGACGGGCGGCCTGGTTTGGCGGTGGCTTACGGGCCCGTGGAACCGCAAATTTTGGTCGATCGCGCGATCGCACTTTCGCAACTCAACGAACCGGAAACCATCGAACTCGGCACCGGTGAGAAAGTTGTTTATCCCGATCGCGGAGTGTCAGTCCCAGCCGAACAGCTAGTAAACTGGGGAAAGGAGGCGATCGCGATCGTCCGCGAAGCCTATCCCGAAAGCCTCTGTACCGCCGAACTCGACTGCGAAATCGAAAGCACCCGCTTACTGAACACACTAGGCTTGGATTCGAGTCACACCGACACCACCCTCAGCGGTTACTTGTCAGCAGAATTAGTGCGTGGCGAAGATTTCCTCAACATTTGGGATGGCGAAACCGAACGCGGCACCCTCGACTTAACCACCAGCGCTAAGCGGGTTTTGCAGCGTTTGGAATGGGCGAAAGAAAATGTAGCCCCAGCCACCGGGCGCGTGCCGGTACTGTTTACAGCCAAAGCCGCTGATTTGCTGTGGGGGACTGTCTGTGCGGCGTTGAATGGCAAACAGGTAGTCGAAGGCGCTTCTCCTTGGAGCGATCGATTGGGCGAACAAGTGACTTCACCCCTTGTCACTCTCTCGCAGCAGCCGGATATCGGGCCCTATAGCTGTCCTTTTGATGACGAAGGCACTCCCACAAGGGCGATCGTCTTTATCAACAGCGGAGTATTACAGCTATTTTATACCGATCGCACCACCGGTCGAGCCTTGGGAAGCGGCACCACCGGCAACGGATTTCGCCCCGGTTTGGGCAGCTATCCCACGCCGAGTTTGTTTAATGTTTTAATTAAACCAGGAGAGCGATCGTTAATTGATTTAATCGCTCAATTAGACGACGGAATAGTCATCGATCAAATGCTCGGTGGCAGTGCCGGAATTTCCGGCGACTTTTCGATTAACGTCGATCTCGGCTACCGAGTCAAAAAAGGTCAAATAATCGGCAGAATCAAAGACACAATGGTAGCCGGAAACGTCTACAGCGTCCTCAAACAATTAGTAGAATTAGGAGGAGACTCCGAGTGGAACGGTTCTTGCCACACACCATCTGTAATTGTAGAGGGATTGTCCGTCACCGGTAAAAACTAAATTCATCGACCAAACAGGGTAAACAGGGCATCGGGCATTGGTAATTGGTAAATAGTGAGTAGTTAGTAATTAGTGGTTACTTGTTGTAGGACTACAGTTAACAGTAAATCATAACTAAGTTTTTCGACACCGAGTCAACAGTCAACAATCACCTGACGGTGCAACCGGAATTGATATAACAAATGCCCGATGCCCGATGCCCGATGCCCGATGCCCAATTCCCAATTCCCAATTTCCAATTCCCAATTTCCAATTCCCAATTCCCCCATATAATATGCGTATTTGTTTTATCGGCGACTCCTTTGTCAATGGTACGGGCGATCCCAAATATCTTGGTTGGACAGGACGAATTTGCGCAGCCGCCAGCGGGCAAAGACAGGATATTACCTACTATAATTTAGGAGTGCGGGGAGAAACCAGTACCGATATAGAAACTCGATTGTTCAGCGAAATTTCTTGTCGCTTGCCTCACTACTGCGACGGCAGAATAGTATTTTCGTTTGGCGTCAACGACACTTACTTTGAAAACGGAAAACCTCGCGTAGCACTGGAAAAATCTCTGGAAAACCTCCGCTATATTCTGACCTCTGCCAAAGAAAGAGTACCAGTTTTAATGATCGGGCCGCCGCCAGTTGTTGATGTGGAGCGCACAATCAGAATAGCTAATTTATCCCAACACTTCTCCCAAGTTTGCAGCGAATTAAACGTGCCTTATTTAGATATTTGTACCCCCCTGGAAAAATCAGAAATTTGGCTCAAAGAACTTGCCGAAAATGACGGTTCCCATCCCCGCGCCCCTGGTTATACTGAACTGGCTAAAATAGTTCACAATTGGGACGGTTGGAAAGATTGGTTTAAGAATATAAACATATCAGATAAAGAGACGGTAACGCTGTTTAGAGCAGTCGGGAAAAAAGAAATGGAATTAATTAAAGAAAGCGATTTTATGGCATTTCCGCCGCGACTGTCTTTTCAGCCTATTTTTTATCCCGTACTTCACAAAGCTTATGCTATAAAAATTGCGCGAGATTGGAATACCAAAGATGCAGCATCGGGATATTTTGGCTATGTAACCCAGTTTCGAGTTTTGGCTGAATTTTTGAATGAATATCCCGTCCAAACTGTCGGCAATTCGATTCACCAAGAGTATTGGATTCCAGCAGAAGAGTTGGCAGATTTTAATCGCCATATTGTCGGAAAAATTGAGATTTTTGCTGAATATCAACCGTAGAATAGGATAAACATGACTTAGGAATGGGTGATCAAAAAGCGGCGACTTTGGCGAAAGACGGGTTTATAATTTTTAATTTCTGTAATATTATGTCCGGTTGTAGTGGGTTTTGGAGTCCTCGGTTTAATAGCGGACGGTTGTCCGCACTACGAACCTTACGCGCTACGGATTAATCGATCGGACACGATATAAAAATCCGGTTTCTAGACGGAGCGGATCGTTCTCTATACAATAGGAGCAATGACAGATGTTAGATTTTAATCAATTTGAAGTTGTGAGTTTTGATTGCTACGGTACTCCGATTGATTGGGAAAGCGGCATATTGCCAGTCTTGAGACAATTGCTGTCGGGCCGCGAACTCGATTTCAGCGCCCGACCAGATTTAGAAGTGCCGGATTTAAAAACGTTGGTGGAGGCGATCGCCTAAATAACCGCAGATTGATGTCAAAATAGTTGTTTAAAATTATAAAAATGTGGAGATTACTATGAATTGCCAAATATTGACCGGATTGTTGACGGGATTAGTTGTTTCGACTACCACAAGTTTGATAAATTGTCAACCAAGTTATGCGGAAAGTCACAAAATTTTAGGGGAAATTGCGATTAATTCAAATTTGAGATTGTTGGCTTCAGCAAAGGTAGATTTGGGAGTTGAGGTTGCGAGGAAGCTTGTGGCGGCAGAACCCACAGCCGAGGAGTTTTATAATCAGGGTGTGGAGAAGTACAACAAACGAGATTATCAAGGTGCTATAGAGGCTTTCGATCGAGCAATTCAGCTTAATCCTAATTATGTTGATGCCTACGTTAACCGGGGTAATGCCCGCGATGACTCAGGAGACAGACAGGGTGCGATCGCCGATTACGATCGAGCCCTAAAAATTGACCCCAACAATGGCTCAGCCTATTACAACCGGGGTGTTACCCGATCGAGGTTAAGAGACTATGAAGGTGCGATCGCCGATTACAGCGCAGCCCTAAAAATTAACCCCAACAATGGCTCAGCCTACTACCACCGGGGTGTTATCCGAGTGAGGTTAGGAGACAATCAAGGTGCGATCGCCGATTACAGCGAAGCCCTGAAAATTAAGCCCAACGATGCGTTAGCCTACAACGAGCGGGGTTATGCTCGCTATATATTAGGAGACAAGCAGGCTGCTCTCGCCGATTTCAACGAAGCCTTGAAAATTAACCCCAACTATGCGTCTGCTTACACAAACCGGGGTAATGCTCGCGATGACTTAGGAGACAAGCAGGGCGCGATCGCCGATTACGATCGATCCTTAAAAATTGACCCCAATAGTGATAATACCTACTACAATCGGGGTGTTACCCGATCGAGATTAGGAGACAAGCAGGGTGCGATCGAAGATTACAGCGAAGCCGTGAAAATTAACCCCAACTATGCGTCTGCTTACTACAATCGGGGAGTTATCCGCTATGACTTAGGAGACAAGCCTGGTGCGATACAAGATTTCCAAAAAGCCGCCAACTTGTATCAGCAACAAGGAAACACAGATAGCTACGAAAAAACATTAAACATAATTAGAAGAATCCAATAAATTTCTATAACTCCGGGCGAGTGCCGGTTACGCAAGTTCACAACTTTGATGTTAGAAATATGCGCGCACCCGCCCGACAAACATTATGCTTGTTGCTTGTTTAACCGCCCGCTAGCTAAAGATCGTTCAACTTGTAGCGACTTAATTCTCTTTTCAACAGCAGGGGCGAGTCAAAGTATCCCCCACAGCACAGATGCAGATTATAGTTGAGAACGGCTGCCCGACGGATTTGCCACATAAAATTATCTACTGGCAATCGCGCTGTGCACCATATTCAGGTAAAATTGTCAAGTCTTAAAAAACTACATTTAGGGCGATCGCCTTTATGAAAGTTAAATTAATCTAAATTATTTTGCTCTCTAGAACTTTGGAAATCAAAATTAGAGTGATCAAATAGTAATTTCGCGATTAAATTCGTTGCATTTTCCCAAATCAAGCGATTTCTTGCTAAACTCTAACCGAGCAGGAAATTTGCAGGCAATAAACGCTATTTATGCCGTACATTACTATCCCTAAACAATTCAGGGAACCTTCCAGGGTCATCAAATCTCAACTATTTTTAAGACCGAGACGGCTCGCCATTTTTGAAGCTTGTCTGATTGGCTTAGTCGCCGGAATCGCAGGCGTTTTGCTCAAGTCAGGAGTCGGATGGCTCGGCAGTTGGCGAGTAGCTAGTTCGGCATTAATTCCAGTTTGGATATTACTCCCCAGCGTCGGATTAGTGGGCGGGTTCCTAACAGGTTTGTTGGTAGAACGTTTGGCTCCCGAAACTGCCGGAAGCGGCATTCCTCACGTCAAAGCTGCTCTCGGCGGCGTCAATCTTGCCTTAGATTTGCGAGTAGCTGTCGCCAAACTTCTCACCACTATTTTAGCAGTTGGTTCCGGTTTATCTTTAGGAAGACAAGGCCCCACCGTGCAAATAGGAGCATCTTTAGCAGGCTGGATTGGTCACTTAATGCCTACTTCCCCAGACTACCGCAGACAATTGATTGCTTGCGGTGCAGCGGCGGGATTAGCTGCGGGTTTCAATGCTCCCATTGCGGGAGTTTTGTTTGTAGTTGAAGAACTTTTGCAGGATGTTTCGGGATTGACATTAGGGACTGCAATCATCGCTTCATTTATTGGTGCAGTTGTTTCGCAACTTTTGGGCGGCGATAGTTTAAACTTGAACCTGCGCGAGTACCCAATAACTTTTCAAATTTCCGAAATTCCGTTTTACATACTGTTAGGAGTTCTAGCGGGAATTTTCGGAGCTTTGTTTAGCAAAGGGATTGTTGCTAGCTTAAACTTTAACAAACGAACCCTCAAATTGTCCTTGCCAGTGCGAATTGCTCTAGCTGGTATAATCTGCGGTTCAGTAATAGCTTTTTTGCCAGAAACTTTTCGGAACAATACAGGTTTGCGGGAGTTTTTGCTGACTGGCGAAGCCAACGCTACAACGAGTTTAACTGCTTTTACCGCTCATTTTTTTCTGACAATTATTTCCGCTGCTTCTGGAGCTCCGGGAGGATTGTTTTCTCCTTCCTTAGTTATGGGTTCTGCCCTGGGTCAGCTAGTGGGGATTTTGCAAGAAAATTCCCTTGGTGTTGGTTTGCCAACAACCTATGCTTTGGCGGGAATGGGAGGTTTTTTTTGCGCGGTTTCGAGGGCTCCGATTACTGCGGTAGTAATTGTGTTTGAAATTACGGCGGATTTCAAATTAGTGCTACCTTTGATGATCTGTTCTGTTGTTGCTTATTTAGTCGCAGAAAAGGTAGACAGCGGCTCGTTGTACAGTCACCTTTTGGAGTTTAACGGCATTCAACTGACGCAGGTAAAAGCTGCCAGCAATACTTTGAGCGACTTGCACGCAAACGACGTTATGCAGCGCCGAGTTGAAACTCTTTCGAGCCTGCTGACTTTGGAGGAAGTGATGCAGGCTTTTTCGCGATCGCACCACCGAGGATTTCCAGTAGTAGACGGCGGTAAATTAGTGGGAATTGTCAGTCAAACCGATTTGGCAAATGCCAGCAATCGCAATTTTTCCGGCAACTCCCTGCTAAAAGAATTTATGACTGTACAGCCAATTACGGTAAAAGCAACCGATACTTTAAGCGAGGTTTTGTACAGGCTCAACAACTACCATCTCAGCCGCTTGCCGGTAGTAGAAGGCCGCCATTTGGTGGGAATTATTACTCGCAGCGACATTATCCGAGTTGAATCCGATCGCCTCAGCGGACAAGCAACCCAGGGCCCGCATCCAGAACCATCCTATGTAGTGTATCAAACCAAAGCTCCCCAAGTCGGCAACGGCAGGCTGTTAGTGCCACTTTCCAACCCGCAAACAGCGCCGGCTTTGCTGCGGCTGGCGGCGGCCATTGCGCGCGATCGCAATTACGAATTAGAATGCCTGCAAATCATCTTAGTACCGCGCAACAGTTCCCCCTCCGAAAGCGCAGTGCGGACTACAAAAAGCCGTCGCCTCCTGCAACAAGCCGAGCGAATTATTCGCACTTGGAACTTGCCAGTACACACCCAAATACGGGTAGCTCACGACGTGCCTAACGCGATTTTGGAGACGATTAAGGAGCGACATATAGATTTAATTTTGATGGGCTGGCAAGGCGAATTATCCACAACTGGACGCATTTTTGGCGATGTGGTAGATACTGTAATTCGGCAAGCTGGCTGCGAGGTAATTTTGGTGAAGTGGAGTGACAAGTTATTACTCAAAGGTAAGACAGGTGACTGGGGACAAAAGGCACAAGTTAGGGGCGAAGCATTGAGGAAAGAGTCTGCTGATTCGATCGACAACAACCTCCCAGAAAATCCCGAATCCCAAATAGCAGAATCTCCCGCACCATATTCCAACATTCACACCGAGGAATTGGGGTTGCATACGCTGATGGGTTTACAGCGCTGGTTAGTACCAATCCGCGGCAGTTACAAACAAGCCGCGGCTTTGCGATTGCTACCTGCTTTCGTGGCTGCGAGTGCTCTACCGGAGATTAAATTGTGTCAAGTTCACCAGCCTTCAGTTACAGAACCCTCGCGCGACGAATTAAAGCAAGCAGCGGAGTTTATCCAGCGCAGGGTTAGCTGTTCGGTAATCGCGACTACGGTTTGCGCTAAATCGGTTTCTGATGCTTTAATCGATCAGGCTCAGAACGATCAGTGCGATGCGATCGTGTTAGGAGCGAGTCGCGAAGGGCTACTGAAACAGGTAATTCACGGGAACATCCCGGAAGCAGTGGCGCGCGGGTGCGACTGTACAGTTATTTTAGTGCGATCGGCATCCTAGAAAAATCATACCATTTGCGATTTGCGATCGGGGATTAAAGTTTGTAGGGTGTGCACTGCGCACCGATTGATTTTGTAGCTAACCGTAGGGTGCTTAGCGGGGTAAATTCTTGAGTAGGTGGTCGTCATATTCTGACCTGACGCACCCTACAATAACTAACTTCTTCCCTCTTCCTTCTTCCTTCTTCCCTCTTCCTTCTTCCCTCTTCCTTCTTCCTTCTTCCTTCTTCCCTCTTCCTTCTTCCCTCTTCCTTCTTCCTTCTTCCTTCATTATGGTTCACTACGCACCCTACAATAACTAACTTCTTCCCTCTTCCTTCTTCCCTCTTCCTTCTTCCCTCTTCCTTCTTCCTTCTTCCTTCATTATGGTTCACTTTAACGTCGGCTTTCAAAATTTTAATTCCTTCGCCGACATCACCCTATCACTGGCGAAAACCTTAGACAAAATGGGAATTCCTATTTCAGTCGAACCCTCAGAAATCGCCTCTCACATCACCCGCAATTCCACAGCCGAAGAAAACCACCTGCTAGCGAAGTGGATGAACACCGCCCCATCAGATTTATTTCAGATAAAATGGTCTCATTACTGGAAACCTTACTTTCTCAAAGAACTTAACGGACATCTCAACTTAGAATTTTTTGCCATTAATTACGAATTCGCCAAAAACAATGATGATCATGATTACTGGATTTACGATGCAGTCAACAATTCATCCCACATTTTAGCAGTAAGCGAATATTCTAAAAACGTTTTAATCAAAGCTGGCTGTCCCGCCCAAAAAGTCTCAGTCGTACCTTTAGGTTTCAATCCTTTAATCTCGCAACTGTATTCTCCCAAACCGCACAAAACCCAAAAAAATATAAAATCTATTCTGCACATGACCAATTCTTACGATTTGTATAGATTTGGCACCGACCTCGCCATTCAAGCATTTTATCAAGAGTTTAAAGATGATGCCAACGTAGAGTTAATTATCAAAGATGGCGGCAAAAATCCTGATGTCATAGTGGAACATCTCGTAAATATCGAAAAGCAATTCGGCAAGTTAAAGCCAAAAGTTTACGTAAAACCTAAATTTTTTACCAAAGCAGAACTAGCTGATTTATACTTATCAGCCGATGCTGTTTTAGCTCCCTTTCGCGGCGAAGGTTTTGCGATTAAAATTTTGGATGCCTTTGCTGCGGGTTTACCCGTCGCCATGACTCTGTACGGAGGCCCGACGGATTACGCCAATACTACTAACTGCTATCCCATTGCTTACGATCTAATTCCCGTCGGAGAGTGTTACGATACTCAGTATCTGAAAATCAGAAATGCTCCTCATTGGGCAGAACCAAATGTTCAGTCTGTTCGCGAGCAATTGCGAAAAATTATTGAAGACCCGATGCGTTTTGAGATAGCTCAAAAAGCTAGAGAGACGGCGGATTTGTTTAATTGGGAAGCTACGGGCAAAAAATTGCTAAGATTGATGCGAGAGTTGTTTTAGGAGCGGAAATTATGGGACTCGAACGCAAAATGTTTAGGGGAATGTTTTCACCTAGCGAAGTGGTAAGATTGAAGCAGCCTTGTTTTACTCCTGGGCGATTGTTTGAACCAGGAAATTATAACGCCGCTGATTTACCAGATGTGGCTTTTGATATGGGTTTAGTAGACCATTTGTCGCCAGTCAAAGGCAAGAGTGCAGAAAATCTCAATACCCCGAACGCGCAACCTCAAAACCTTGAGGACTAAACTCCTGTTTGTAGTAAGGACTTTAGTCCTGAAAACTCCCGTTTGTACTAAGGACTTCAGTCCTGAAAACTCCCTTTTGTACTAAGGACTTCAGTCCTGAAAATTTAAATAATCAAAGACTCAAGTCCTGAATGCAAAAAATATCAAGCTAATTTAACGATTTTGTTCAATCTGGGCAATTAACTCTTTCAAAACTTTACTAGCTTGATCGTTTTCAATCTGACAAGTTCCAGCATTCCGGTGCCCGCCGCCGCCATATCTTAACATTAACTCCCCAATATTAGTTTGAGAAGTTTTGTTAAAGATTGATTTGCCAACTGCGAAAACAGTATTTTGTTTTTTCAGTCCCCACAGTGCGTGAATCGATATATTGCACTCCGGGAACAAAGCGTAAAGTACAAAACGATTCCCTGCATAAATCACATCTTCGTTGCGCAAATCCAAAACAACTAAATTACCATAAACTTTGGCGCAGCGCTGTATTTGGTCTTGAAATTTTTCTGATTGCTCGAAGTAGAGGTCTACTCTTTCTTTCACATCAGGAAGCTGCAATATTTGATCGATGGTATGATTTTTGCAGTAATCGATTAACTCCATCATTAACTGATAATTGGAAACCGTAAATTCTTTAAACCTGCCCAACCCGGTGCGGGCGTCCATTAAAAAGTTTAACAGTACCCACTCTTGCGGATGCAAAACCTCTTCTTGGGCAAATTGAGCGGAATCTGATTTGTCAACTGCCGCCATCATCGCCTCGGAAATAGTAGGAAACTTTGCTTTGCTTCCATAATATTTGTAGAGCACCCTAGCTGCTGAAGCTGCATAGGGGTCGATGATGTGGTTGATTTTGATTTTGTCGTGTCTGAGAGTTTCGCTGAAATGGTGATCGAAAGCTAGATGCACTCCCTCAACATAGGGTAAATTGGTGCTAATATCGTTATTTGTTATGTCGATTTTTCCGTCTTGCATATCTTTAGGATGCACGAATTTAATCTCGTCGATCAAATCGAGTTCTTTGAGCAAAACGGCACAGACAAGACCGTCAAAATCGCTGCGGGTGACTAATCTGTATTTTTTAGTGAGTGGCATATGCTTTGGTGATGCGGAGGAACTGATCACCCGCTAATATAACTTATTACCCGATCGCCGAACAATATGAACGCAGACCCTTATGCTTGGATAGAGAAGTCCCTCGACACTGTTCACCGGGCCGATTGGTATCGATCGCCCCAATCGATCGAAAGCTGCCCCGGGTCTGTGGTAAAATTAGCAGGGCGGCGGCTGATCAACTTTGCCAGCAACGATTATCTCGGCCTCGCGGGGGATGACAGGCTAATTCAAGCTGCTATTGCTGCAACTCAGGAATTTGGTACGGGCGCGACTGGTTCGAGGTTGGTGGGCGGACAGCGCGATTTGCACCGACAGCTAGAACAGGCTATAGCTAATTTAAAACAAACCGAAGATGCTTTAGTATTTAGTTCGGGATATTTAGCGAATTTAGGGGCGATCGCATCAGTTGTCGGCCAGCGCGATCTGATATTATCTGACAAGTACAACCATTCGAGCCTGAAAAACGGAGCCACACTCAGCGGTGCAACGGCGCTAGAGTACAAGCACTGCAATCTTGAAGATTTAAAAGCCAAACTAGAGCAAAATCGCGCCAAATATCGCAAGTGTTTAATTATTAGCGATAGCGTCTTCAGCATGGATGGGGACTTGTGTCCGCTGCCGCAGTTGTTAGCTTTGGGCGAGCAATTTAATTGTATGGTATTAGTAGATGAAGCTCACGCTACAGGAGTTTTCGGTGCTAGCGGTGCCGGTTGCGCCGAACATTTCGGGTGCAGGGGATTGCCGCTAATCCAAGTGGGCACCCTTAGCAAAGCTTTAGGAAGTTTGGGCGGCTACGTTGCGGGCTCTGCTGCTTTAATTGATTTTCTCCGCAATCGAGCTGCAACTTGGATTTATACTACAGCATTGACGCCTGCTGACACGGCGGCTGCTTTGGAAGCCGTGAGAATTGTCCAGCAAGAACCAGAACGCCGAGTTCGGTTGCAGCAAAATATTGAAACTTTTAAATATTGCGCGATTACCAATCACCAATTACCAATTAGCAATTCCCTCTCCCCAATTTTCAGTCTGCGGTTAAAAGATGCAGCCACAGCTTTAACAGTTAGCAGCCAACTTAAGGAGATGGGTATTTTTGCTGTGGCGATTCGGCCTCCGACTGTCAGCGTGAGTCGAATTCGGATTTCGCTGATGGCAACTCACGAGCTCGCACACCTTCAGCAGTTGGTAGAGGCGCTGGAGCAAGTTTTGAGTTTTGACTAAATGTTGAGTGCGCCGCGGCGCACCGCTTGACTAAATGTAATGTTGGGCATCGGGCATCGGCCTAATGACTACTGACTAATGACTTTTGATTGTCAAGATATCGCTATTGACTTATGGCAAATAGTATATACTATTTTGGGCGATCGGTCAATCAATGTAAATTTTTTGTAAATTTCGATACTTTTTGAAATTTCGCGCTATATTGAATAAGTAGCGAGTACACCAAATTAAATATAAGGAATGTCCACCATGAACACAAATCGCCAAAACGTCAAAAAAATCGCTGACACCCACCGTGCTAATATTCAAAAGCAACTGACGCACCGCATAGAAGTAGCCAGAGCCAACGGCAACCAAGATTTGATTCGGGTGCTTGAAGATGAAATGAGACAGCTTTAAGTAGCGGCCATTAAAATTTGCCCGTAGTTTGGTTTAGAGGGTTGTGCGAGAAATACAGAATTCCCGCAACCGCTACATTTTGATTTTTCACTCCTCTGTTAGTTGGTAGAAAAAACCCCGGTTTCTTCAAGAAACCGGGGTTTTTTATTGAGAAGGAAGAAGAAAGAAGGAAGAGGGAACACTCCTGGAGGCACAAACTCTATCTGTAGGGTGCGCCTCGGCCCACAGAGACTCTACCAATAGCGGATTGAACAATTTTTTGCGTAAGTTATGAAGTCAGAAGGAAGAGGGAAGAGGGAAGAACAATACTTACGCTGTATTCCTTCTATTTTTACACTATCTGTATTCACTTGACAGTTGACAGTTGACAGTTGACCGCACGCGGGGCGACCTCTAACTGGAAGGAAGAGGATTGGAGTAATGAATAGTCTTCTTTTAATTTCTCCCGATCAGGCTTGGGGCTTTAAACCAATTCTTTCTGGTAATAAATTGCGCCTCGGCGCACCCTACTAAGGAATGAAAATTTAATAACTTATACTTTTGTTTTTGTGGGATGGGCGTCTCGCCCGTCCAGAAAGGGCGGGCTCTCCCGCCCACCCCACAAACTTGTGTAAATTATTTAATTCGCGATCCTAATTAACTACAGGACTTACGCAACTGGCACATGGTGAGGGTGTGATCGCCCCCTCACGCATTAATTTAAGCAGTCCGGGGCACTGACAAGTGGACAGTCGCGACAAACTACCGGACTAAATCCAGCACAAATTACCTACAAAAACTGTTTGCTATTCGTTGGAAAATTGAGCAATTTCCTAGGGAAATCAAGCAACTAACCGGGAGAGAATATTGGCAGTGCCGTCTAGCTATAATTCCAATAAATCCTATACCTTGCCATGAATTTTTGTGGGTTGGTTGTCAAAACTTTAGCGGATAAAAATCGTCAAACAATATATAAAATTAAACAAAAATTACTATCAAAATATTTAATTGAGCAACTAAAACTTGCCGAAGTTCCGATATTTATTGTCTATTTTTATGGGGCTGGTATACGGAGCTGTGACAGTTGCGTAAGTTCTAGGCAATTTCTATGTAATGCCTGAATCCCCGAAACACCCAACGATTTAGCGGAAGCCTCAACGGCATGGCTAAAAGAACGCGAAATTTGCAAAAGTCAGAAGTCACAAATAAAATGTAATATTGAATGTAATATTGAAGATGGATGGAGATAGATTTTCCTGGTTGACTGGGAAAGGCTGCTTTGCCAAAATTTAAGACTAGGAACAATACTTAACAAAAAAAATTTAGATCTATAAAGCTGAACATCGGGGTAGTGACTGCAAAATCCCAAAAATAATAGGTAAAATTGATGGCGACAGACATCCGACACCAGCCAGAAAACGGCTATCACTCAGAACCAGCTCAGCCTTCCCCAATAGAAAATCTTAACAGCCGATCGCTCATGCGCCTGCCCCGAAGCCTGAGTGCCGTCGAAACATCGGGCTTTGGTCTCACCGCCCACGCCAATTGGTTTACCATCGCCCCAGCCATCCAAGCAGCAATTGGGCCTAGCGCCATCTTCGTCTGGTTGCCCGGTATCCTCGTCGGTATGATGCTCAACCTACAAGTAAAACGCATCGGCGAGCATTTCCCAGACATGGCTGGGGGAACGCCCAATTATACAACTAAACTACTGAAAAATTATCCCGGTCTGGGAAGCTATGCAGCGATCGGCTACTTTTTAAGCTGGGTAGCAACACTGCCAATTTCTGCGATCGTCATCACGCAACTCATCAAAGTCAACCTTAATAGTTTAGGTTTTAGCTGTCCTGAAGCTTTACTAGCTATTACCTTCACGCTCCTACCCTTCATTTTGACATTCAGCGGCACTCGCGCCTTAAGTATTCTCCACGCCTTTTTTGTGCTGCCGACAGTCGGCATATTATTAATTTTTTCCATTTACGGTCTGTTTTGGTTAGCTTTTTCCCCAGACAGTCCCGGCTTTTTCCCCACCACTTGGCCGGAATTCACCTTTATCGACTGGGCTAAATGGTTTTACTTTGGTACATACAGCTACTGCTGCGCTGACTCCGCCGCCAGTTTCGTCGCCGATAGCCGCAACCCTACTAAAACCTTACAATTTCTCAAAACTTCCGCACTGGGGATGCCACCTGTGATTTTAGGAGGCGCTTGGGTACTAATGCGCTTGGCCACCGAACCCAGTCTGAAGGACGACATATTCTTGAATGTACTAGCGGCCTGTCAGGCATTATGGGGGCCCTGGGTTCCCACCCTTGTCACCTTTCTAGTTATCGCTAGCTGTCTTCTGAGTTGCGCGACCATAGTTTCCAACTGCCCTCGGATGTTGTACCAACTTGCCGTAGATGGACATATTTCGCCAACATTCGCAGTTGTATCCCGACGGGGTGTATTTGGATCGGGCCTTGTCCTAGTTTTGGTTCTCAGTTTAATCTGTCTAGCTTGGGGAAATGTGCCTCGGCTTGTGGCAATTACTAATGTTGGCTTGGTTGTGTGCCTGACTCTGTTCCATCTGTCACTGTGGCTGCGGCGGGGTAGGCCAGAAATTCGGTGGCCTTGGTGGTCGCTGGCATTCTTCGTAGTAGATGCGGTAGTTCTAGTCGTCGGAGGCTTGGCTTGGGGCTGGCAAGACTTTATCATTGGGTTGTTGTTTCCCCTTGCCATTTTAGCAGTGGATGCAGGGATGAGTCGCATTGCCTTTGCCCCCTTCCATCCGTCGTGGTGGATTCAGCGTTACCGCAACAGTAGCAAGGTTAAAATCCCAGATTTTGTAGCCTATCAGGTTGTAGTTTTGATCTTGCTAATCGTCAGCGCCGTTGCTGTCGGCTGGATTTTTGGCCTCAAATTATATGCTAACTCTAGTGTTGGTTGGAATCTATTAGTAGTGCTACTCCTGACAGTTGTTTTTGTGGGGGTGGCCGTTGCCTGCTGGACAAGCTTACCCCAAGTCATCTCAATGGACGAAGCACGAGAGGGAGCAGAACAGCTATTTACGATCGCCCTAGATGCTATTGTAGTGCTGGATGAAAAAGGTATAATTCGTCAGACTAATCCCGCTGCTGAAAGCGTCTTCGGAATAGATGCTACTCGGCTAATTGGGTCTCACCTGAACAAATTACTACCGGGATTAGCAGCTCAGCCAGAGCAGTGGCTCAGTCGTAGCGAACAAAATCTCAAGCTACGCGATGGAGACTCGCGGATTCTGGAAGTTGCTATCTCAGACCGATTCTCTCAAGATGCTTCCGTTTCTAATCGGGATCTGCAAGAATATGTTGCGATCGTCCGCGATATCACCGATCGCAAGCAAGCCCAGGCAGCCCTACAACAGGCTAATGATGAACTAGAAATCAAAGTCGAGGAGCGTACATCTGAACTCACCCAGACTGTAGAACAACTGCAAAAGGAAATTGAAGAGCGCCAGCGAATCGAAGAAAATCTCAGAGCCATGCAAAATCAGATTATTGTCCAAGAAAAACTAGCTTCTCTGGGTAGTTTAACAGCAGGGATTGCCCACGAAATCAGAAACCCATTAAACTTTGTCAACAATTTCTCAGAAGTTTCTGCCGAATTAACCGACGAACTGTTTGAAGAATTGGGAAATCAAGGAGAACGGTTAGAACCCGAAACAAATGAATATATTGCCGAGCTATTAACCGATCTCAAAGAAAATCTTAAAAAAATTCATCAACACGGTGAAAGAGCCGACAAAATAGTTGGCAATATGCTTTTGCATTCCAGGGGACAAAGCGGGCATTGGGAGCCCACAGATATAAATAGTTTATTGGCCGAATATATCAATCTAGCCTATCACGGTATGCGAGCGAAGGAAACTACTTTTAACATTACCATAGAAACCGACTATGACAATAATATTGGCAAAGTTGATGTCGTAGCACAAGACATAGCTAGGGTTTTTCTTAACATTGTTAGCAACGCTTGTTATGCACTTCATAAAGAGAAACAAGAAAGGGGAGAAGGATTTTCACCTGTACTTGACGTGAAAACTCGAAATTTCGACAGCCGGATTGAAATCCGCATTCGGGATAATGGCCCAGGTATAATGCCAGAGGTACTCGATAAAATTTTCAATCCATTTTTTACTACAAAGCCACCAGCAGAAGGTACTGGGCTAGGTCTTTCTATCAGCCATGATGTTGTCGTCCAGCAACATCGCGGAGAACTAAAAGTTGAAACAGAAGTAGGAAACTACACAGAGTTTATCATCACATTGCCGAAAAAAATAGCCACATTTAAGGAGTAAAAAAAATGAAAGTAATGGTTGTAGACGATGAGGAAGATATTCAGTCATTGTTCAAGCAAAAATTTAGAAAAGAAATCAAAGCAGGGCAAATACAATTTTATTTTGCCCTGTCAGCAGAGGCGGCATTAGACTACTTAGAAAACCATAAAGAAGCTTCCATTGTCTTGATTTTGTCGGATATTAATATGCCGGGGATGAATGGGCTAGAACTGCTCAGAATTACCAAAGAAAAATTTCCCGCTCTAAAAGTTTTTATGATTACCGCTTATGGAGATGATAAAAATTACCAAACCGCAATGGCTTATGGAGCCGATGACTATATTACTAAGCCTGTTAATTTTGAGATGGTCAAAAATAAAATCATCAATTTGGGGTGAATTCACAATGAAACATAATTGCTAATTAAAAGCAGTACCTCACCCAATTGAAAACTGCTATGTTGCATTGTCCTTATGTTCTTCTAGATTGCTAAATTTTTATACCTGCTGCGTTCTACTAGCAACTGAGAGATTAATATGTCAGCAAAAATACTGTTTGTAGATGACGAGTCAAGTTTAGAATATCTAATTTTGCAGAAATTTAGAAAAAAGATTCGCGCGGAAGAATGGCAGCTTTTTTTTGCTCGTAATGGCGTAGAAGCGCTGGAAAGATTAAAAGAACATCCAGATATAGATATGGTAGTGACCGACCTTAATATGCCTGAAATGGATGGTCTGACTTTACTCTCTAGACTTAATCAGATAGATGTCCTCCTCAAAACAGTAGTTATGTCAGCCTATAGTGACATGGAAAGCATCAGAAATGCGATGAACTTAGGTGCCTTTGACTTTCTGACTAAGCCGATAGATTTGCAGGATTTAGAAATTACCATCAACAAAACGCTGCACCACGTACAACAGCTAAAAGAAAACCAGCGCTTGCGGCAATCAGAAGCTCACGCGAGAGAACAAGCTCAGTATTTACAAGAAGGTCTGCAAGAGCTAAAAAAGACCCAAGCTCAACTAATTCAGACGGCAAAAATGTCTTCTTTGGGTCAATTGGTTGCCGGAATTGCTCATGAAATCAATAACCCCACCAACTTTATCTACGGCAATATTAACCACGTCAGTGATTATATCCAAGACCTACTGCACCTGCTACATCTCTATCAGCAGCAGTATACCCCTCCCTGTGCTGAGATTCAAACTGAAATCGAAGCCATAGATTTAGAATTTATCATAGCAGATTTATCCAAAGTTCTAGCTTCGATGAAATGTGGTGTTGACCGCATTCACAAGATTGTTTTGTCTTTGCGTAACTTCTCAAGGCTGGATGAAGCTAACATCAAGGCTGTTGACATTCACGAAGGGATCAAAAGCAGCCTGCTGATTTTGGATAATCGACTTCAAACAACGGCAGCACGTCCAGAGATTCAAGTGATCGAGGAGTACAGCAATCTGCCTTTAGTGGAATGCTATGCTGGAGAACTCAACCAGGTGTTTATTAACATTCTTTTTAATGCGATTGATGCTTTGAATGAGTACAAAAAACAACGATCGTCAGATGACATTCCGGCTCCCCCGTTCGCCATTACTATTCGCACTGTTCTGCTAGAGGAAAACTCCCGTGTCATCATTCAAATTCGGGACAATGGACTGGGAATGACCGCAGACGTGAAAGATCGTATTTGTGAACCTTTTTTTACCACTAAGCCTGTAGGTCAGGGTACTGGTTTGGGTCTCTATATCAGTTACCAAATTATAGTGGAGAAGCATGGGGGTGCATTGAAGTGTTTTTCAGAGGTGGGGGAGGGAGCGGAGTTCTGGATTGAAATTCCAATCAGACAAACTAAGGCTGAACTCGACTTGAGCTAATCAATCGCCCTCTAACAAACTCAGCCCCTATTCCAGCCATCCGGTTTGGGATTGCAGAAATCAGCTTTTTCATTCCTCCTGAAATAATCTACAATGGAACTTAAAGTATATAAATATTACTTGGACTAAGTTAATCAATTTAAGGAGTTCAAAAAATGTCGCCTACAACCGGAATTGCTGGCAATATGCCAGCTAAAATATTATTTGTGGATGACGAGCCAGATTTAGAATCTTTAATTTCCCAGAAATTTAGAAAAAAGATCCGCACAGGAGAATACCAAGTTTTTTTTGCACACAATGGCGTAGAAGCGCTTTCAATGTTGCGAAAGCAGCCGGATATAGATATTATACTGACAGACATTAATATGCCAGTCATGGATGGCATGGCTTTGCTCGCAAAACTTAACGAGCTAGTTACTATGGTCAAAATAGTAGTTATATCTGCCTATGGCGACTTGGGAAATATTAGAAAGGCGATGAACGGTGGAGCCTTTGATTTTTTGACTAAGCCGATAGATTTTCAGGATTTATAAATTACAATTAACAAAACATTGTCCCATGTAAAACAGCTAAAGGAAAACGAGCGTTCCCGCCAACAAAGAGAGGAGAAATTACGGCAATCGGAAGCGCGAGAGCGAGAAAAAGCCATCCAACTAGAACTGGCACTGCAAAATTTACAGCGCACCCAATCTCAGCTTATTCAGACTGAGAAAATGTCTAGCTTAGGACAACTCGTTGCTGGTGTTGCCCATGAAATTAATAATCCCGTTAACTTTATTTATGGCAACTTAATTTATGTCAATGAGTATACTCAGCAGCTATTGGATTTAATCAAGCTTTACGAGCAATACTATGCCTATAATTACCCGGAAATTGAGGCTTTAATTGAAAAAATAGATCTGGAATTTATTAAAGAAGATTTGCCGAGAATGCTGTCTTCGATGGAAGTGGGGGCTGAACGTATCCGTCAGATTGTGCTAACTTTGCGGAACTTCTCGCGCCATGACGAAGCTGAGATGAAACCCGTTAATATTCATGAGGGAATCGACAGCTCTCTAGTAATTTTGCAGAGTCAGCTCAATGCTAAGCCGAATTCTTCGTCTATTCAAACTATTAAAGAATACGGAAATTTGCCAAAAATAGAATGTTATGCCGGTCAGTTGAATCAGGTATTTATGAATTTGCTAAGCAATGCCATTTATGCCTTGAATGATTATGATAAAAAACGCAGCCAGGAGCAAATTAAAAACCAGCCTAGTACGATTACGATTCGTACTTCTATAGTGAATCAGGATTGGGTAAGGATTAGTATTAAAGACAATGGGCAGGGGATAACGAGTGATGTAAGAAAGCGGCTGTTTAGTCCTTTCTTCACAACTAAACCTGTGGGTGATGGCACTGGCTTGGGATTATCGATCAGCTATCAGATTGTGGTGGAGAAGCACGGCGGAGATTTGAAGTGTTTTTCGCAGCTCGATCAAGGTGCAGAATTTGTGATTGAGATTCCCATTAAGCAGAGCGATCGGGTACAGATGAAGGCGAGTTAAGGGGAATTAAACTGGCTATAAGAACGCGAAATCAGTAAAAGTTAAGCTGATTCGTTGTGCGAATTGATGGGCGGAAATTTACGCATTTGGTAGCGGTAGCCTGCGGCATCGCACTCAGCGGGAGTGAAAGTCAATAGTAGATTTGGAGTCGTTTGTCAACTTGTCAGTGCCCCGGACTGGTTAAGGTGATGGGTGATGGGTGAGGGCGTGAGTACGCCCTCACCCTGTGCCAGTTGCGTAAGTTTTGAACTAATAACTAATGACTAATGACTAATGGCTAATGACTAATGGCTAATGATTACCTTCCTCCGACTACAACATTTTTAATTCGCAAATGGGGGCCGCCGACGCTGACGGGTAAACCGCTTTGGCCACCTTTGCCGCAGCCGCCGTAGGCATAAACTGAGTCGTTGCCGATCGCCTCAATATCCTTTAAAGTCTGAAATACATTGCCGCTTAAAGTGACATCACTCACCGGTTCGGCCAATTTGCCATCGCGAATCATGAAGCCTTCAGCCGCCGCAAAGGTAAACATTTCGCCGTTGGTTTGTCCTCCCAACATCCGCACTGCATACACTCCTTCCTCAATGTCGCCCACCATTTCATCAAAAGAATGTGCGCCAGATTCGATCGCCGTATTAGTCATCCGCACCAACGGCATAAAAGTAGCACTCAGGGCCCGCGCATTTCCCGTCGGAGCTTCGCCCATTTTGCCCGCAGTCTCGCGATTGTGCATCCTCGCTGCTAAAACTCCATTTTTGATTAAATGCTTGCACTGAGCCGGCACACCTTCGTCGTCGTATTTGAGAGTTCCCGGCAATCCCGGCAAAGTTGCGTCGTCAATTACGTTCAATTGTTCGATCGCCACAGGCTTACCCAAAGTCAGCAATTCCTGCATTTTCGGGTTTTCGTAAATGCCGTCTGCTTCCGACAAATGCCCGAAAGCTTCGTGAATAAACACCCCCGACAAATAAGGGTCTAAAATCACCGGATACTGACCGCCTTTGACCGGTTTTGCCTCTAGTTGGCTGACAGCTCGAACCGCCGCACTCTTAACACGATCTTCAATATTTGTCAAGACATCGTAATCCGATCGCGAATGAATCGACTCAAAGCCTTGACGGACGACACCATCTTCATTGCGGGCGATCGCCCCGAAGCGTCCGGTGACATCCAAACGCTCCTGAGCGATCGAAGTACCTTGAGAATTCACAAAATAAGTAATCCCAAATCGATCGCTGTAACCCGCCATTGTCGTCTGAATTCGCGGGTCATAATCTAACAGCAACTGGTTGTAAGATTCGAGCAACTTGCGCTTTTCTGCTAGAGTGATCGATCGCGGATCGTGGCCCAATTCCACCGCTACATAATCTTGAATCGGCGTGACATCTGCTAGTACAGTTTTTTCGCTGCCAACTAAACGAGACTGCACGACAGCTTCTTCAATCCGAGCTTTTAACTCAGCTAAACCGTTAAAAGTTACAAAACTCCAGCCGCCTTTGTGACAGGCGCGGATGCCGCCGGCGAGACTGAAACTGCGGTTGACAGCATCTAACTGAGGGCCGCGAAAACTAATTGCCGTTGACTCGCTTTTTTCGAGGCGAACTTCTAAATAATCTACTCGATCGCGATAAGGTGCGATCGCTTCCATCAACTGTTCCTGCATCAAATTGCCTCTATGAAGATTTACAGCGCTGACAAAAATTATTGCTAACCCTATTTTAACGAATAAATCCCAATACGCTTGGGTTAAGACAGATCCCCCCTAGCCCCCCTTAAAAAGGGGGGGACAAGAAATTGCTCAAAGTCCCCCTTCTTAAGGGCGATTTAGGGGGATTTAGGGTGATCTCCGACAAGAAGCACTCAAAGTCCCCCTTCTTAAGGAGGATTTAGGGGGATCAGGCCTCGGCTGCGAACGAGAAATACAAAGGTTTTTGACCTTAAGTTGAAACCAATGGGGAGAATGGGAGAGGGAATTGAAATATACAAGTTAAATGCAGTACGGCTTACAACACAAAACAAACTCGCGCAGGCTTGCCAAAAGCCCGGTATGCCGGAAATTTTGCATCTGCCTAGAAAAATCGAATTAAAATAAATCTATCTAAAGACTGAAAAATGTAGCTTAAGCGCTGGCCAATGGAATACTTTAAGATTAAAAAATTCCAAATTTCACCTTATTTAGCAGCAATTGCCACATCAGTAGCAATTTTGGTCGGAGTGGGCATTTTAGACCGATCGGAAGAACAGCGATTTTTGCAGTACAGCCGCGCTAATACGCTCGATCAGCTCAGCACAGTCCGTTCTAAGCTGGAAAGCTCTTTGAATTCCCGGCTGTTTTTGATGCGCGGTTTGGTGGCTTACGTTTCCAACAACCCAAACATCACCGAAGCTGAGTTTGCAGCGATGGCGAGAATTCTCATGGCACAGCAAAGGGGAATTCGCAGCCTAGGTTTAGTTAAAGGCACAACCATTGCTTATATGTATCCGCTTCAAGGCAATGAACAGGCGATCGGGGTTGAGTTGACAAGGGTACCCCAACAGCGCCAAATGGTCGAAGAGGCGATCGCCACTAGAAAAACTGTGCTGGCTGGGCCAGTGAAATTATTGGCGGGGAATTTGGGTTTTATCGGTCGATCGCCCATTTTTCTCACCCCCCCCGGCGCAGAACCCGAAACAGGGGTTTTTTGGGGCTTGATAGGGGTTCTGATCGACCAAGATGAACTTTTGCAAGAAGCAGGACTCAACGATTCCTCAGCCAAGCTGCAATACGCTGTGCGGGGCAAAGACGGGAGGGGAAAGTCCGGCGACGTGTTTTTCGGCGACAAGTCGATTTTTGAGAACAATCCCGTGGTTCTGGAAGTGACCTTGCCCAACGGTTCCTGGCAGTTGGCAGCAATTCCGGCGGGAGGATGGCAAAAGAATTCGCCGCTGCGGGGGTGGTTGCTGTTTGGCGGCTGCTTGCTGGCTGTTTTCTGCGGGGCGGTGGCCTTTAGCTGGGTCTACGGCACTGCGAAATTGCGCGCGAACGAAGCTAAGTACCGGCAATTGGTGGAGAATGCTAACAGCATTATTGTGCAGTTAGATAGCGAAGGTAAGATTACTTTTTTTAATGAGTTTGCGGAAACTTTTTTTGGGTATTTAGAATCAGAAATAATTGGCAAAAGTGCGATCGGCACAATTGTAGATCCGGCTAATTTGTCGGAAAATCATTTAGCCCTAATGATTCGAGACTGTGTGGCACAGCCGGACAAATACTTCAAACACGAAAATCAAAACATCCGCCGCAATGGCGAAAAAGCCTGGGTAGCCTGGAGAAACCAACCTTTGCTCGATGCCCAAGGGCGATCGATCGGGATCCTGTCGGTAGGTACAGACATTAGCGATCGCAAAAAAGCTGAAATCGCCCTGCAAGCATCTGAATCAGAATTGCTAGCTTTGTTTGCGGCCATGAATGACGTGATTTTGGTGCTGGATATTGAAGGACGCTTCCTGAAAATTGCCCCCACAAATCCCGAACTTTTGTACAAGCCACCGGCCGAAATTATCGGACAAAAAACCCGCGATATATTTGATCCAGAAAAAGCAGAAATGTTTCTGAAGCAAATTCGCCTCGCCCTCGCTACGAATCAAATCAGTAGTTTTGAATATAACCTGCAAATTGGCAGCGAACAAAAGTGGTTTTTCGCTAACATTTCGCCCATGAAAGAAAATACGGTTCTCTTGGTAGCCCGCGACATTACGCAGCGCAAGCAATCTGAAAATTGGTTGAGCGGTCAAAAACAAATTTTAGAAATGATTGCTCAGGGCGCTTCTCTGAGCGATACTTTAAATACATTAATTGAAATTGTCGAACAGCAATCGAGAGATGTCATGGGTTCGGTTTTGCTGTTAGATGAAGACGGTCAACATTTGCTGCACGGAGCGGCGCCGAGTTTGCCGGAAAGTTACAATGCTGCTGTTAATGGTGCAGCCATCGGCCCGGATGTCGGTTCCTGCGGCACTGCTGTCTACCGCCGCGAACAAGTGATCGTTACAGATATTGCTACCGATCCTTTGTGGGAAAATTATCGAGATTTAGCCTTTACTTTTGGACTGAGAGCTTGCTGGTCTAGTCCGATTTTATCGTCGGTCGGCAAAGTTTTAGGGACTTTCGCCATGTATTCCGCCGAACCGCGCGCTCCCCAAAATTTTGAGCTGGAATCGATCGAAACTGTCAGGCATTTAGCAGGAATTGCGATCGAGCGCAAACAAGCAGAAGAAAGTCTCAAACAGCTTAATCAAGAACTAGAAAATAGAGTAGAAAGAAGAACAGCTCAATTGCTCCAAACAGAAGAACGGTGGCAGTTAGCGCTCAAAGGCAATAATGATGGTATTTGGGACTGGAACTTACACACCGGAGAAATATTCCTATCCGATCGCTTTAAGGCAATCACCGGATACGAACAAAGCCCAAATCTCGATTACTTTGACGAATGGAACAGGATGACGCATCCCGACGATTTAGACTTAGTAATGCAGGCTTTCCAAGACCATTTAGACAGAACAACACCCCATTACATCATCGAATACCGCTTGTGGTGCTACAACATCTCCTACAAATGGATACTCTGTCGGGGACAAGCTTTGTGGGACGAATCTGGAAAAGCAGTCCGCATTGTTGGTTCAATTACTGACATTACGGAGCGCAAACAAGCAGAGGAAGCACTGCGTTCAAGCGAGGCAAAATTTCAAAAGCTGTCGGCTAATTTGCCGGGAATGATTTATCAATGTTTGCTGCGTTCAGATGGCTCTGTCAGTTTCCCTTACATGAGTCCTGCTTCCCTAGAAATGTTTGAGTTAGAACCCGAAGCTGTTTTACAAAATGCGGATTTACTAATAGATTTAATTCATCCAGACGACCGCCAAAGTTATGAAGAATCTATTACTATTTCAGCGCAAAATTTGCAACCTTGGCAGTGGGTAGGAAGGCTGGTGCTGCCTTCTGGCAAAATTGGCTGGTTTCAGGTAATTGCGCGTCCTGAAGCTAAAAAAAATGGCGATCTTCTTTGGGACGGCATCACCATTGATGTGACGGATCGCAAGCAAGCTGAATTAGCTTTGCAAGACAGCCAGCAGTTCATTAAAAAAATCGCCGATGCTACTCCCGGTATGTTGTATCTCTACGACTTGGAAGAACAGCGAAATGTCTATGCTAATTCTTCTATTGGCACGATTTTGGGCTATAGCTTTGACGAAATTCAAGCGATGGGTGCGTCACTGATTCCTCAGTTAATGAACCCCGAAGATTTGTCAAAAGTTCTGGAACATCACGCGAGTTTTGCAGGAATTGAGGATGGCAAAGTTCTGGAAATTGAGTACCGGATGCAGGGCGCAGACAATCAATGCTTTTGGCTGCAAAGTAGGGATAGTATTTTTAGCAGGAATTCTGAAGGTCAGCCCAAGGTAATAATTGGATTTTCCCAGGATATTACGACTCGTAAACAAGCAGATGAAGATCTGCGACAAAGCGAGGCGCGAGAAAGATCGAGATCCAGAGAGTTAGAGTCAGCGCTGCTGGAATTGCGCTCTACTCAATCTCAGCTCATTCAAACTGAAAAAATGTCTTCTTTGGGGCAATTAGTTGCAGGCATCGCCCACGAAGTTAATAATCCGGTTAACTTCATTCACGCTAACATTGATTATCTCAAGCAATATACTACACAGTTGATCGATCTGGTGACTCTTTACGAACATGAGTATCCCGAACCTAATCCAAAAATTGTCGATCGCATTCAAGAGATTGATTTGGAATTTATGGCAGAGGATTTAAGAAAACTTGTGGGTTCGATGCAGGTAGGAACCGAGCGCATCCGGCAAATTGTCTTGTCCCTCAGAAATTTCTCGCGGCTGGACGAATCGGCAATGAAGCCCGTTGATATTCACGCGGGAATTGATAGCACTTTGTTAATTTTGCAGCATCGCTTGAAGAGTGGGGACAGCCGCCCGGAAATTGAAATAATTAAGGAGTTCGGGAAACTGCCGCCGGTGGAGTGCTATGCGAGCCAATTGAATCAGGTGTTTATGAATATTCTTGCTAATGGCATTGATGCGATTGAAGAACGATATCAAAAATTGTCGGTTCCGCGATCGGAGACAAATCCCGGGCGGATTGCTATTTGGACTGGTGTAACGCCGCAAAACACTGTGATGGTGGAAATTTCGGATAACGGTACGGGCATTCCCGATGAGATTGTCGATCGCATTTGTAACCCGTTTTTTACCACAAAAGCTGTGGGGAAAGGTACGGGGCTGGGAATGTCGATCGCGCACTCGATTGTGGTAGAAAAGCACAAGGGTAAGATTGAGTGTATTTCCCAAATGGGACAGGGAACGACTTTTAAGATTGAAATTCCGATCGGCAAAAGCTATCAGTAGTAGGGTGCGGAGCTTCGATTTGGGATTTTAGATTGACTCCATAGTGGTAGGGTACGTCAGCTCATGGCCGAATTTTTAGGTGGGGAGCCAGAAGCGGCGAGCTGACGCACCCTACAAATCAGACTGTCAATTGTCAACTGTCAACTGTCAACTGTCAACTCTTCCTTCTGCTATAGCGACTAAGATAGATTCAAGCTGCTGAGAAAGCGGTGCTGCCTCAAACCTTTAACTGTATAAAAATTAACATGATGGGATTAATCCTGGAAGCGCTCGAAGCAATGGGACACAATGTCCGCTGGATGTCTTGGAATTTATTTTTAGGTTTACTACCGCTGGCGCTGAGTTTTTGGCTGTTCCGCAAACCCCGATCGCGCTGGCTGCTGTGGGGTACATGGGTGCTTCTGGGCGCTACTTTTGTGCCCAGTACCCGCCATGTTTTGTCCTATCTGAGGCACATTGTGCAGGATGTGGGCAAAACTTACGTTTTGGGGGCGATCGCCATTACGATCGTGCTGATGGCTGTAGACATCTGGGTACTGCGACAGCGCGGAGTTCGCTCTCTCCGCTGGTGGGGCGGTTTTCTGGCGTTTATCGCATTTTTGCCCAATGCGCCCTACGTTTTAACTGATATTATTCATCTGATCCGCCAGATTCAATATGGGTACTCGGAGTGGACTGTAACTCTGGCTTTAATTCCGCAGTATCTGGCGTTTATGCTGGCGGGATTTGAGGCCTATGTACTGTCGGTGATGGCTTTGGGTTACTATCTGAAGCAACAGGGTTGGGGTAGATTTATTCTGGTAACGGAGATAACTATACACGCACTTTCGGCGATCGGCATTTATTTAGGGCGATTTATCCGCTTCAACACTTGGGACATTCTGACGAATCCCGATGCGTTGGTTAACACCGTCATGAATGATTTGATTGGTAAGCGTCCGGTTGTCGTAATGGCTGCAACATTTGTCGTCATTGCTGTTTTGTATTGGGTGCTCAAGCAAGTTAGTTTGGGGATTAGCCACCGATTTTACTACAATCTATCGTCGTCGGAGGCGATCGGCGACAGCGCGACTGCTTCTGATGCGATCGATTTGAAATTTTAGATTTGCTCCACAACTAACCTACAAACTTTTTGGCTTTCCAGGACTTAAATCGGAAAACAAATATTCCTCTTTCAGTTGACAGTTGACAGTTGACAGTTGACAGTTGACAGTTGACAGCTTGAGGGCGACATCTACGTAGAAGGAAGAGGATTGGAGTAATGAATCGTCTGATTTTAATTTCTCCAGATCAGGGTTCTGGCTTTAAATCAATTCTTTCTGGTAATTAAGATCGTGTCCGGTCAAATAACCGTTATCAGGTTGGTAGCGAGGACTTCAGTCCTCTGATTTTCATGAGGACTAAAGTCCGAACGATCGAACCAATTTAATTGTACTGACCGCGCACATGATATGAAACCCAATTTCTTCGCTCAACTCCCAAATAAATTACTGCGACACTCGGTAATAAAACTTGATATGTTAAAACAGTTGAAGTAGTTTTGTAAACAGCAAAGATGAATCGATTTGACCGTCAGTTGTGGAAGAGATTTATTGCGATCGCTCAGCCTTACTTTTATCCTTTAGAGCCTGGAGGAGGCAAGATTTTTCTGGGATTAGTAGCGCTGTTGTTGATATTTCTCTTCGCTGCTATGTTTGTACTCGTCAGTGCTGTATGTTTGGGCGGGGCCGCTCTTTTTCCCGCTTTTGTCAATAATATTGCTGCTGGGTTAGTTAGTTTATTGCAAGAAATTATTCATTCTTCGGCAATGCTTATTATTGCCTTGATGCTAATTATTCCTTTCAGCAGTTTTTTATTAGTCAAAGGCAAATTGAGACCGCATTGGCAGTCGTGGGCATTATTGGCTCTATTGCTGTTATTGTCCCTATCTGTCAGCGGCTTGAATGTAATAATTAGTTACGTCAGCAACTTTTTCAACACAGCACTAGCAAAGAAAGACCAGCTAAATTATTGGAAGTATCTTTTTGTCTATGCAGGGGTTTTTGCAGTCGGCACTCCTATTGTAGTAATTTACGGCTACACCCAAGATAAATTGAGTCTCTACTGGCGGGAATGGATGACAAATAAGTTCCTGGACAAGTATTTTAAGAATCGGGCTTATTATGAAATAAATTCACACAAGGAAATCGACAATCCCGACCAACGAATTTCTGAAGATGTTAAATCGTTTACTCAGACAAGTTTGACATTTATAGTGGCCATCCTGGCTTCAATAGTTAATATTATATCTTTCACAGGTATCCTGTGGTCAATCTCGAAACCACTTTCGATTTTCCTGGTTGTCTATGCTATTTTGGGCACGATCGCCACTCTGATTTTTGGTCAAAGATTAGTGCCTCTGAATTTCGAGCAACTTAAAAAAGAAGCTAATTTGCGCTACGGACTGGTTCACATTCGCGACAATGCTGAATCAATTGCTTTTTATGGGGGGGAAGAGCGAGAATCGATGCAAATAAAGCAGCGGTTCGTGGAAGTATTTCGCAATTTTAATTTGCTAATTGGCTGGCAGCGAAATTTGAATTATTTTACAACTGGATACGGGTATGCTGTGGTGATTATTCCGGCTTTGTTTCTCGCTCCTGCTTATTTTGCCGACAAAACCGATACGATCCAGTTTGGAGACATCACTCAGGCGGCTTTTGCTTTCCGTCAGGTTTTAGCCGCTTTTTCACTGATTGTCAGTCGCATTGAACCGCTTAGTTCTTTTGCAGCTAGCATCAATCGTTTAACTATATTTACAGATACTTTGGAAGCAGAAAGGGCGGTATCTCGTGCAGAAGGAACTACTATAGATGTCGTAGTAGATTCTCAGTTGACGCTGAAACACGTTACTTTAGATACTCCCAAGCATCAAAAGACTTTGATTAGGGATTTGTCCGTAGCGGTGTCGCCGGGAGAAGGACTGTTAATTGTCGGTCAAAGCGGTTCTGGGAAGAGTTCTTTGCTGCGGGCTATTGCGGGTTTGTGGGATTCGGGAACGGGTTGTCTGGCGCGGCCGGAACTGCGAGAAATGCTGTTTTTGCCGCAGCGTCCTTATCTGATTTTGGGCAGTTTGCGATCGCAACTTCTCTATCCCAACACCAGCAGCGAGGTTGATGAGGAACAATTGCGCCAGGTTTTGGCATTAGTAAATTTAGCAGATTTGCCGGACAGATTGGGCGGTTTTAATGAGGCTTTAGATTGGGTCGAGATTTTGTCCCTGGGAGAACAGCAGCGTTTAGCTTTTGCCAGATTGTTGTTGACGAAACCGCGATATGCTATTTTGGATGAGGCGACAAGTGCTTTAGATTTGAAGAATGAGCAAGTTTTATACGAGCAGTTGCAAGCAACTCAAACTACATTTGTGAGTGTCGGCCACCGATTGAGCTTGTTGAAATATCACCAGCAGGTTTTGGAACTTTTGGGCGATGGGAGTTGGCGGCTGCTTTCGAGCGAAAAATACCGCGATAGTACGAAGGTTTTTGGCTGATACAGAGCTGCTTTCAGGAATTGTAAATTGACCCGGTTGTTTGTTCGCGGTGGTGGCGGCGCGGTTGGAGATTTATCGTTGAGTGCTACAGATTAATTGCCGCGCCGACCCCCACCCTAGAATAGGTTCTACTACTTCCTGTCCCTGGATTTGAGGACTGAGCCAGGTTACAGAATATAATAGAATGTATATTTTTAGTACAGGCGAGATTCCTACTTTGACTACTCCGATCCCTCAAAACTTTGTGCAAACGATCGCCAAAGAGCGCGGTGTCACAGATGCCGAGTTAGAGACTCTGTTTATGGCTCTCGATGGTCAATCTACGGCTACCATTGCAACCCAGCTTGGCATTAGCGATATCGCAGTTCGCAAAAGATTAGGCGAAGTTTACAAAAAGTTTCAGATTGCGGGGAACGGCCCTGGAAAGCTCTCGGAATTGAGGCATCAGTTGCTATTTTCATACCACACGGAGCAGGGTTCGATCGATTTTAGTCGAAGTAAAGGATCTCTGTTCAAAATGCCTATCGCCCGCCGACAGGAAGATTGGGGCCAAGCACCGGATGTTGCGGTTTTTTACGGACGGACTGAAGAATTAACTACTTTAAAGCAGTGGATTCTATCGGATAATTGTCGGGTAGTAGCGCTGCTGGGTTTGGCCGGTAGTGGTAAAACAACTCTGTCGGTGCAGTTGGCAAAACAGGTACAGGATGAGTTTGATTTTGTGATTTGGCGATCGCTGCGATCGACTCCAGCACCATCCGACTTCCTCGCTAGCTTAATTCAACTTTTTTCTAACCAACAAAGACCTGATTTACCAGCAGACCTCAACGGCAAAATTTCGCGATTAATCGATTATCTGCGGAAACACCGCTGTCTGCTAATTTTAGACGATTTTGAATCAGTGCTCAAACCCGACGCACTAGCGGGACACTACCGCGAAGGCTGCGAAGGATATCGAGATTTAATTGTGCGGCTCTGTGAGGTCAATCACCATAGCTGTTTTGTCCTAGTTAGTTCCGAAGAACCTACGGAAATGGCTTTGCTGGCGGGAGAAAAAGTCAAGTCTTTAAAACCGGCGATTTCCCAGGAAATAGCCAGGGAAATTTTCCAAGAAAAAGGCTTATCGGCTCAAGATAGAGAATGGGAAATATTGTTAACCCGGTACGGAGGCAATCTGTTAGCATTGAAGATTGTAGCGACAACGATTCACGAGTTTTTTGATGGGAATGTTGGCAAATTCTTGGAAGCGACGGCGTTATTTATTGAAGAACATATCAGCAATTTGCTCGCGCAGCAGTTCGATCGAATGTCGAGTTCAGAACAAGAGATTTCCTACTGGCTGGCTATTGCTCAAAGTCCGATTTCCCTGGCGACTTTGCGAGAGCAGATGTTGGTCAATTCGTCGCTTTCGGATTTGCTCAAAAATCTCGATTCTCTGGGTCGTCGCTCGCTGATTGAAAAAATCAGTGAGGGCGGGGAAACTGTTTTTATGCTTCAGCCTTTAATCGTGCAATATGTAAGCGAAAGATTAGTCGAGCAGATTCGAGCAGAGGTTTTGGAGACGGTGAAGACGCAAGGAATAGAAAGAATGCGGCTATTGAAAACTCACAATTTGAGCGCGAGTATTGCTCAACAAAAAGAGATTAAAGAGGCTCGAAGTCGCTCTATTTTAGAATTAGTTAAAAATCGGCTGCAAGTTTTGTTTATGACAACTACAGGCTTTGAAGAACCGCTAAATATTCTGACCAAAGTTGCATCTTTGTTGGAATATAAATCAACCCTGGATGTGGGATATGCTAGGGAAAATCTAGCGCGGATTATTGCAGAAATTCAGCGCTAAGGCAACTGCAAAGATGGTTAGGACGTTGTTAATTGCTTCTTCTCTGTTCCCTCTTGTTACTCGCTCGCGAAGCCGAATGGCCTGCTTCCTTCTACAAAAAAACGATCGCCCTTTCAAAAAAAGCGATCGCCCGATTTTCAACAAAAACAGAATTCAATAAAATTATTTGACAATGCCCAAAACCGAGGCAGATTCAGAGGCAGTAATTTTGCCCAAAGCAGGCGTAGTTGGAGCCTGTGCAATTTTGGGAGCCAAAAATCCCTTCGCATAAATCTGAGGATTTTGTTGAGCGATTTGGATGTAAGATTCGCGGACTTCGGCATTCACCGCCACAGTCTTCGCGTCGTAAACCTGCATCGCCATGTTGGGATAAAAACCAATGCCGACAATCGGTATCAAAAAGCAAAATGCGATCGCCACTTCGCGAGGTTTAGCATCAATAAACGGTGCATCACCAGGCAAAACGCAACTATTACCGAAACAAACCGCTGCATCAAGATTATTTCTCTGATTCAGCAAATTTAGATCTTCGATGTCGCAAGCCGCCAATGTTCCACAGTTGTAAAATAACTGTCGCAGCATCGAGAGCAAATAAATCGGCGTCAAAATCAGTCCCACTGCCGCCAGGAACACAATCACCGCGCGGAAAGAAGTGCTGTACATATCGCTAGTTGCGACGCCCACAAACACTGACAATTCGCTAGCAAAACCGCTCATACCGGGGAGTGCCAAAGAAGCCATCGCGCCTGCTGTAAACAAGGCAAACACTTTCGGCATCACTTTCCCAATCTCGCCCATCTCGTCCATGATCATGGTATGAGTGCGATCGTAAGTCACGCCAGCCAGGAAAAACAATACTGAGGCGATCAAACCGTGGGAAATCATTTGCAGCAGCGCCCCGTTGATTCCCAAATCCGTGAAGGAAGCAATACCCAACAACACGAATCCCATGTGAGAAATCGACGAATTCGCAAGGCGGCGCTTCATGTTCGTTTGGCCGAAGGAATTCAGCGCGCCGTAGATAATATTAACCACGCCGAGCACCGCCATAATCGGTGCAAAGTAAACGTGTGCTTTGGGAAGAAGTTCTAAATTCAGGCGAATCAGTCCGTATCCGCCCATTTTCAGCAACACGCCAGCCAGAATCATCGACACAGGAGAAGATGCTTCACCGTGGGCGTCAGGTAGCCATGTGTGAAAGGGGAAAATCGCCAGTTTTACGCCGAAGGCAATGAACAATCCGCCATAAAGCAGGATTTCTAAACCTAGCGGGTAGTCCTTCAAGCCGAGTTCTACCATGTCGAAGGTAACGTTTCCTCCGCCGTAAAATCCCATTGCTAAGGCAGCTATCAAAATAAAGATGGAAGCGCCGGCGGTGTAAATCAAGAATTTGGTAGCTGCGTAGCGACGGTTTTGTCCGCCCCAAATCGAGATTAGCAAGTACACCGGAATTAGTTCTAATTCCCAAACAATGAACAGCAGCATGATGTCTTGGGCGACGAATACTCCGATTTGTGCCGAATACATCACCAACATGAGGAAGTAGAACAATCGCGGCTTGCGATCGACCTCCCATGCAGCAAAAATAGATAGCGTCGTCACCAATCCCGCCAACAACACCAGCGGAACCGACAGCCCGTCAACCGAAACAGACCAGTTGAGGCCTAAAGAAGGTATCCAGGAATATTTCTCGACGATTTGGAAAGTAGAGATGCTCGGATCGTAGTGCGTCCAAAACACCCAACACATTAATACAAAATCTGTAATGCCTACACCCAGCGCATACCAGCGCACAGTTTTGCCGTCTGTATCGGGCAAAAAAGGGATGGCGAGGGCAGCGATGAGGGGTAGGATGACTATCGCGGTTAGCCAAGGAAATTGATCCGCTATCATGTTAGTGAGAATAAATACTTAGTTGGAAGTTACCTCGATTATAATACTTAAGTTAATAAAAATTTAAGATTTGTAAATATTTTTTTTCTACCAATACCGGGGTTAGTAACTTAATCACAGATTGTGGCAAATGTCAAGAACTTTTTTCAAATTAAATAAAGGTACGTTGTTGCGCTTGGGCGCTCTTTTGGATAACAGGAAAGAGCGCCCAAGCGCAACAATATATTTAAAAATTAACCCCGATCGCTCACGGTTTGGGGCAGGTCTTATTGGGGAAGTCACAGCTATAAATATAGGGTTTCTGCCAGTTTAGAGGAATTTCTAGCAAATCCCTGGTTCCAGTCATTCCCTGTCCCAGAAACAGCATGACAGCGATCGAGTTCAAGATGACATGGACAGTGCGCCAGCGATTCGATCGATCTTTGTAGATGTCTTGAATAATGGCAAGGGAGAAAACCATCAGTAGCGCAGCGGTGATCCCAATGTAGTAGTGAGACCAATACCATTCATCGGTGCGACGATAAACGCCATCTTGAGTGCCAAGAATCACCAAGCCAGCACCAGTCAAAGTCGCAAATATGCCACGCCATAACGCCGGTGTCGATCGATACAACATGATCAAAGAGGCGATCGTCGCAACAAACATCAGCACAATGAAAATGACCTGAAACGAGTTTTTACTCCAAACATCCTTGCTCAAAATATGCTCAAAAATCGGGTAGCCTAGCCCCAACAGCGTCACTCCTACCACAGAGCCTGACAGAATTTTACCTGCTTTGACGTGTTCTGCGCCGACTACAGGAGGAATTTTGCTCTTATCCCCGGATGCAATTTGCTGGCGGCGCTGCATGGTTTGCCAAGCCATATTCAGAACCACGCCCAGCATCGGAAAAACGATCGCTACAGCTACAACGGGATGCAGCAAAGCCATAAAATCTTTAAATTCCATAAAGAACCTTTTTGTTTTTAAAGTCGATCGAACCTGACATCTTGCACCAAACCAATGTCTATAGGGGCTTTTTCACGGGCAAGGGCGGGTTTATTTAACCTGTTTGTAACTTTTTGTGACTGTTGGCGAAGTGAACCCATACAGGGTTATTGACAATCTGGCAATATCTCAGTTTAACTAAACTTTTGATACCTTCACGAAATCGATCGCCCGATCGCGATCGAACAACACGCGAGGCTTCAACAAAATCCCAAATAGCAGCAAAAGAGACTTTAACTCGCCAGGAGCGCAAGGGCGTTTCCATTGACCCGGACGACAAAACAACATCTCCACCAGACATCGATGTTGGGGTAGAGCCAATTCGCCAAAGCGGATGTGTACCGAAGGAAATTCATTACTAAAATCAACGCGAGTTATCTGTCCTTGCAGCCTCAAGTTATCTTCCAGAATTTTTAGCGTGACTGGGAGCGTTTCTCCTGCAATCAATGAAGGAAATCCGGCTTGAGTCATCTCGACATGAACTCCCACTTCAGAAATAAAAGTAGTCACGCCCCACATAATTTGTCCGTCGAACGTCAGCCGTACCAATCGACGCAAATCAAACCATTCATATCTATCGGATTTAGGAGCATCCAACAAAATTAACAGCGTGATGCTGATAATTAAAAGGTTGTAGGCGCTCCAAATCCAACCAATCCCCAACCCTTTGAAATGCTGGATGATTTCAGGCTCTGATGCGTGCATCTGCAATTGAATCAAACAAGTTCCCAGAACGTGCCACAGGCTGATCGCATTTGGAACAAATAATAGCAGCAACGGTAGCGCTAACTTCCAGTTGAAGGAAAATCGATCGCTCACAGTGCCTTTGGCTGTGACGTTAAATCCTTTGGAGAAGGGAGACAGCATCACCTGAATGATGGTCAGAACCAGCGGGAAAGCTAGTACCAGCGAATAAATATCAGACAACAATGCCGATCGCGATCGATGATTCAACCAGGAAAAAACCGTTAACTGCACTAAATAATAGGGCAGAAAGAAGTACAACATTTCTGGAACAGTGGCTCGGATGGGAATCACGCCCAAGAACGAATAAGCTAAGGGCATCAACAGAAAGCCGAGGCGCGGAATGCTGCCAAACCAATTCAGAAGTCCTTCTAAATGCGCGAGTCGCTGAATAGGGTTTAGTCCGGGAATAGTCAGGGGATTGGAATCAATAAAAAAAGCTTGTAAAGTTCCCCGGGCCCAGCGCAGGCGTTGAGTGGCGTAAGCAGAAATATTTTCTGCTGCCAAACCAGCGCTGAGTTTTTCGTTGAGATACACTAAGCGATAGCCTTTTGCAGAAAGTTTAATGCCTGTGAAATAATCTTCACTAAGAGATTCCGTGACAAATCCTCCGGCGTGTACTAAGGCGCTGCGCCTCACCACAAAGGAGGTTCCAGAACAAACTACACTGCCGGCACCATCTTTGAGCGGTTCAATTTGGCGGTAAAAAACCTCTTCTTCCGGCGCGATCACGTTATCTAAGCCTAAGTTACGGGCTATAGGATCAGCATTGTAATAACTTTGAGGCGTTTGAACCAGCGCAACTGCGGGATCTTGGCAGAAACCAAGGGTGCGAATCAAAAAATTTTTGGTAGGGATAAAGTCAGCATCAAATACAACAATATACTCTCCTTGAGTATGAGTTAAGGCATGATTCAGATTCCCTGCTTTCGCATGGTTATTATTCGGTCTAGTCTGGTATTTGCAGCCTAATTCTTCTGCAAGTTGCCGGATTTCTTCACGCCGCGTGTCATCGAGCAGATAGATTTTTTTGTTGGCATACTCGATGGCTTGACAACCAATTATTGTGCGTTTGAGAATATAAGCAGGCTCATTGTAAGTGGGAATCAAAATGTCAACAGATGGCGTGAATCTACCCTCAACTACATCGATCGCCAATCGATTCGCTTCGGAACGGCGATCCTTTACCAGCAACATCAAAAATAACTGAAGGATATTGGTAAGCAAGAGGAAAAGTTCTAGCAGAAACAACCCAATGCTAAAGACTCCATCTAAGGGATCGGATACATTTAAGGTGGTGAGCGATCGCCACAGCAGATAACGAGTCACCAACACCAACAAAATTCCCACAACTACCACCCGCGACCAGGTTCGGGGTACCGGCGAAACCCGCATAATTACCCAAGAAATCGCCAGCAGAGCGATCGTAGGTGTTAGCAAATACTCCCCCATTACCATTGGCACTTCCAGCCACATTGGAGGATGATTCTGCATTGTTTGGAGTTGAGCGAATAGGCGATCGAGAGTGCCGTTACCGGAAAACCAAGCCGCAACCAGTCCACCAACTAAAATAACCGAACCTAACATGACCGCAGTGGCGATCGGTATTCGGTTGCTGGGGGTACTGTCTCGACGATGCCAGCCCAAATAATTAAGCCATGAAGTCATATTTTTTTTGAGCAAATTTTATAAATGGGTGTGGGGTGTCCAGCCGGCCCTTCTCACAGCCACAGGCAAGATGCCTGTGTCACCAGAGATCAAATTGCTTGTGGGGTATCCCCCTGATATAAGGAATGAAAATTTAATAACTTAAGCGATTGCTCGTTACTTTCGCTCTGCCTGGTAATGCAGATCTGGAGGCAGAGCCTCCTTTGATCTGGGAACTTACAGGAGAGAGGACTGTAGGAGGTGTTTAAGTTATTAAGTTTTCGATCCTAAGTCCTATGTGAATTTAGCGGAACAGTTCTTTGTTATTCAGAATAGTAGGCCAATTTTTGTTTGCTAAAGCAATGTGACCGGGGATATCACCCATCCACTGTGCTTGTACTTTCTTGTCGTAGTTGAGATAAAGCTTCCCATTAACTATTTTCCAGGCATCAGGTTGGGTAGCAACAAGATTGCCTTCACTGGCAGCCTGGGCGCAATATCCACCGTATTCAGGAGCATACTTTTGAGGATTTTGAGCAAACATATCGCGGTTTGCTGCACTAGCAAACATCCAAGTTGTTCCACCCCAATTATGTTTGAATTGGCTAACTCCCATCACTAATTTGCTTTGGGTAAAATAGGCTACGACATCCTGACCATCAAGAGCCATACCATTTTCGGTGTAATACTTAGGATGAACGGTTGTTGTGCTGTTTTTACCAGCACAAGGATTGGCTTTCCCCGCACAAGGATTGGCTTTACCAGCACAAGGATTTGCTTTTCCAGCACAAGGATTTGCTTTACCAGCGCAAGGATTAGCTTTTCCAGCACAAGGATTAGCTTTTCCAGCACAAGGATTGGCTTCTGCAATTTTGGATGAAACTGTTGTAGAGTTTAAGTTAGAAGCCTTGAAGTTGGCGTAGCTAACATTAGCTGTTGCCAAACCTAAAATGGTGGCAATGGCGATCGTGGTAATGTATTTTACTTTCATGTGTTTAATTTCCAGATAAATTGTTAGTAGTTTCAGACCAGATATTTGCTTGAAAATTCTTGCTTTCTGGCAATTCTGCTGGCATTTTGTTCTCCTCAAGATTGTAGGGTGTGCCATTTTGGGATTGAACACGAAAAACTATGGTTTAATCCGACGGGCACCCTACTAATTGTAACCGTTGCGTCCAGGACTCTCAACGTAAAGCGCGATCGCTATTAGAGCCGCGGCTTCTTTAAAAAGCCGGGGTTCTTTGTACTCTGTTTTTTTAGGTGAGCTTACAGACTTAAAATCTTTCAAACATCCTAAAGAAACCAACGAGTGCCCTCAAATATGTAATACAAACCTGTCAGAATTAGAGCGACACTTCCAAAGCGGAGAATCAACTCGGAATGCTGCATCAAAGTCTTAGCTTGCTTGGCAAAACCAGTCAATAGACTGGCAAGAAAGATGATGATTGTATATCCCAGACCATAACAGATCATGGTCAAGGTTCCTAGCAATTGTGAACCAGTAGCCGCTGCCGCTGCTAGTACAGCAAATAAAACTGGACTGGCACAGGGAGAACTCACCAAACCAAATGTCACTCCTACTCCATAGGGCCCCAAATTGGAAGCATTTATATTGACTCCTGGTAAAGGCAATTTCACAATTCCTAGCAAGCTCAAACCCATGATAAAAATGATGGTTCCTACAGCAATGTTAATGTAGCCCCGGTAATCCACCATGACAGCCCCGGCAAATGAAGATGCCAGCCCGAAAAAGCTAAGAATTGTCACAACTCCCAACACAAACAAACTGGCTTTAACAAAAGCATCTCGCCGGGAAGTGATATTACGGGTACCAATGTAGCTCAAGTTAACGGGTAACATTGCCAGAATACAGGGTGAAATACTGGCGATCAAACCACCGATAAACGCCAGGGAAAACAACACCAGTGGGTTAGCTGTATCTTGCTGGCTGAACCACTGCTGATAGCGGTTTTCCGTTACCGAAATCAGATGTTCAATTGCCTGAGAAATGGGGCCTATGATGACCAGTGCAATCACTAAGCCCAAGACTACCAATCCACCCCAAAATAGCCATCTATTCGGAAATTTGAAAACTTTGGTGCTTTTGGTTTGGGGTTCAGGCTTTTGAAGATTGGTCATGGGGTTCTCCTGGGATCTTTAAGAGGACTTACGCAAAAGTAATGTATTTCTGTCAGTGCGAGGGAAGTGAAGTAATCTCAAAACATTGCTACACAGTTATAATGCGTAAGTCCTGTTTAATCAGCTATTACCGATAACCTGAAACAGCTATTTTTTTGCAAGCGCCCGATCGAGCACGGTTGTATAGGCAGATTTGTTGGGATTGTTACGATGCTGCGCTAGAATATTTCCTGTGGCAGGATCGATGATAGTTAGCATTCCCGTTTTGGATTTATTAGCGGCTAAAAATTGGCTGAGTCCTAACTCTTTCGCTGTGGCTTCTGCTTTAGAAGTTGTTGATTTATCTGTCACATCTAGCACCACAAAATTCACTTTTCCTGCATATTGCTGTTTCAGTTGGGAAATGGTAGGGGCAATGTTTTTGCAGGCAGGACACCAGCTTGCATAAACGTCAACTATGACGGGCTTTCCTTGTAATTGTTTTGCTAGTGGGCCTCCTACGTTTCCTTGCTTGGAGGCGCAGGGGTTTTTGGAGGCGCAGGGGTTTTTGGACGCGCAGGGGTTGGTTTGCGCGATCGCACTATTAGGCATAGCAGAGGTATTGAGTGTCGTTGCAGTCACCAGCGATACTGTAACTACCAAACTACTTAGACATAAGCTGAGCCATAATGCTGGTTTACGCATATTCAATCTCCAAAATCTAGGGTTTATGTACAAGAGGGCGAATAAAAAACTCTTTGAGTTTCAATCCTGAATCTAGACAAAGAGTAACTCATCGCTCTATGACTTGAGATTAACAGCATTAAATTCTCGAAATATGAGTGTAAGATGAAAACCAGATGGATTTTGGATAAAAATCATGGGCGGTTGCTAATTGGTCAGCCAAATTGATTTACCTGGTTCTTCATCTAAAATTAATCTGTGCCTTATCCAGAGATCATCTAGTTGCAAGGAATGTCTTATAGAGTGTAGATCAACCGTAACTATCTTTTGGTAGTACAGTAAATTAACCGCGAGTTGAAAATTATGACAGGAAAAGACTGGTTAGTGACGGATGATGGACAGTACCATGTTTGCGAAGCTACTAATCAAATTGAAGATTTGACTCATCCCTACCGACTTTACCGCTTTTTAACTGACTTGGAAGATGTCTTAGAGCAAATTAGTGATGATTATTTACGACTCCAGGCAATTTGTCCCCTTGTTCGCAGATTGTTAGATAGTTCTTCCTGGCTTCAAATTGCTCCCCTTGAACCCGACTCTGAGACAGGCTGGGCAGTACAAACGCTTTATGATGAACCATTTTTTCCTCTGACTGTCCAGTTGGTTGCTTGGGTTCCGGGTGCAGTTTCTCCGATTCACAATCATGCGAGTTGGGGAGTGGTGGCGCTACTTGGTGGAGAGGAGAAAAATACTTTGTGGAGGCGATCGCCAATTCCGAAGTTTCCCGATAAAATCACAACAGTGGGCGATATTTTGCTTGCACCTGGTGACGTTTTGTGCTTAATGCCTGATGCGATTCATCATGTGGAGGCGATCGGAGATGAACCAACAATTAGTTTTAATATTTATGGTGAAACAGATTATGCTCGACGCTTTGAGTTTAACCAGATTCAAGGCACGGCAGAAAATTTTTAAGGAAGCATCCAGATTGGCAATAGGTAATTGGTAATGGCTAATGGACTTGCATTGCATTCAATCGCTTTCCAATCTTGAAATTATCTGCGTTAATCTGTGTGTATCTGCCTATATCTGCGGTTGTAGGAGCGATTTAAAATTTATGCAATAATTCTAATGAGTAATTAGTAAATGAAGCAAATCACTAAATTTATAGCTGCTATTCATCATTTTACAGGTAAGCGAATTTCTACTTCTTCCCTTCAGTTTCGCCTGACGCTGGAATTGCTGGTACTCTCAATTTTAGGACTTAGCAGTGTGGCATTTTGGGCCGGCTGGCAAAGGTCTCAAAATCTGGTCAGTGCCCACAAACAAACGCTGGAATATATTGGAATGCGTTTTCCAGAACAGGTTGAACTTTATAGTGAAATGGGTTCCCTCGAAATTGGTTTGACGCGAAGCGTTCACAAATCTTCTACAGGAGGAATTATGGTGTGGGTGAAGCGAAAAGATGGGATGCTTTTGGTGAATTCACCTGATATGGATCTGCAATCTTCTAAGATTACAAAGATGATCTCGTTGACGGAAGTACCTGCTGAGCCGACTTTTGTTCAGGTGGGCGATCACTATTTGGTGATCTGTAGCACGACTCTACGGATTAAAAATGAATTGCTGGGTACGGTATATTTCTCTCAAGATATCACTGATGAGCAACGTCAATTAAATGATGGGATTCGGAGTTTAATTGTTGTCTGTATTGTGGTAATCTTAGTGTTGATGGTGGCGATCGCCAGTCGCATACGTCATGCTCTCCGCCCTTTGGAACAGATGAGTCAGGTAGCTAGCACTTTGTCTGCTGATAATTTGCAAGGGGCAAAACTTCAACTGCATCAGGCTCCTGATGAGATTTTAGGACTAGCACAAACTTTTAATGAAATGTTGTTTAGATTGTCGGGTTCCTGGGAGCAACAACGCCAATTTGTTGGTAATGTTTCCCACGAATTACGCACTCCGCTGACCGTTGTTGTTGGTTATTTACAAAGTTTGCTGCGCCGCAGCACTAACTTAAATGACTATCAGCAGGAAGCACTGGAAACAGCGGTTGGGGAAACCGAACGCACGATTCGGATGTTAGAAGATTTGCTGGATTTGGCACGGGCTGATAGCGGCAACCTGCACTTTCGCTTGCATCCGGTGATGCTGAATACTCTGGTGGCTGAAGTGGCAGAAATGAGTCAAAAAGTTAGCAATCGGAAAGTTATTTTAGTGTCAACTTATGAGGATGTTGTCGCCTGTGCGGATCAGGATCGTTTACAACAAGTGTTAATTAACTTAGTTGATAATGCAATTAAGTATTCTGCTCCAGAACAACCCGTTGAGTTAGTCTTAGAAAAGAAGGAACAGCAGGTGATGATTCATGTGACCGATCGCGGAATTGGGATTTCTCTGCCCCATCAAAACCGGATTTTTGAGCGGTTTTACCGGGTGGATGAGTCTATGACTCGCTCTAGGGACGGTACAGGGTTGGGATTGGCGATCGCCAAAAGCCTGATCGAAGGTATGGATGGACGTATCACGCTCCGTTCTAAACCGGGAGAAGGTAGTATTTTTACTATCACCTTACCTGTCTGGAATCCGCAGCTATGAGCGATCGCATTCTCCTGGTTGAAGATGACCCTAAACTAGCGAAGTTCATCGAATCTGAACTTACTCTAGAAGGCTATCACGTCACCGTCGCCCCCAATGGATTGGATGGATTAACCCTCGCCCGCACGGCTGAACCGGATTTATTGATTTTAGATTGGATGCTTCCGGGTATCTCTGGATTGGATATCTGTTTAAGATTGCGATCGACTGGCGTGCAAGTACCAATAATTATGTTAACAGCAAAAGATGAAATACCCGATCGCGTAACGGGATTAAATGCTGGCGCTGATGATTATGTGACTAAACCTTTCAGTATGGAAGAACTCCTCGCGAGGGTGAAAGCACGTCTGCGCCGAACTCAACCAAATGATCCGGATCGATTAGAATTTGAAGACCTAATTTTGAATGGTTTAACCCGTGAAGTGTATCGAGGAAATCAACTGATTGAACTCACTGCTAAAGAGTTTGATTTGTTAGAATTTTTGCTGCGAAATCCCCGTCAAGTCATTACGCGCGATCGAATCTTAGAGAAAGTCTGGGGTTACGATTTTATGGGCGAGTCAAATATTATTGAAGTGTATATTCGGGCATTACGGATTAAGTTAGAAGCAAGTAACTCAAAACGCTTGCTGCATACTGTTCGGGGAGTTGGCTACGTGTTGCGAGAGCAAAAGTAATGATTTTTATAAAAAAACGACAAATTTTGTGTTTATCAAAAGTGAAAATGATGCTTATTTACATAATTATTTGGTCAGGTGCGTCGCTGTGAGATTGTCGATTTTTATGCGGGGATTTTTGCTCGCGACGCACCCTACGGCTAGTGTTGCATAAAAACTCAGTTTCTCGTCACCCGTGCGTAAGTCCTACAGTCAAGAGTTGTTCGGCGAAAGATGCAATTAAAGAGCGATGTGCCAATTGCGATCGCCATTTTTCCGGTATAGCAGATTCGCCGTAAAAAGCCCCCGCCAACTGTCCGTAAACCGCACCAGTTGTATCCGCATCGTCGCCCAAATTCACCGCCAACAAACACCCTTCGGCAAAAGACGAACTGTTATAAAATGCCCAAAGTGCCGCCTCTAATGACTTAACTACGTAACCAGTACCCTTAATTTCAGGAGGTTGTCGCCGTTTAAAAGAACCCGCTGCAATTTCATCAATTTCTGCCACGAGCGGGTGCGCGGCCCAATATTCGGCGATCGGACAATATCTTTCCGAAAGCAACTCTTCTTTGCTAATTCCATTCACAGCCCCCGCAATTAAGAGACCTCCACAAAAAGAATGATCCAACAGCTATGTGGGTTTAGCGAAAATTTCCACGAACCATTTTTGAAGATTG
>NZ_JAUBVX010000024.1:0-95496 GCF_036706065.1 Microcoleus sp. A2-C3
AGGGGGAGAGGGGGAGATGGGGAGAGGGGGAGAGGGGGAGATGAGTAGGGAATAGGGAACTTCAATATATCATTTAACTGCACAACAGCTTACTAAAAATTTGATCGCATTTTGAGGTCGATCGCACACACGGCACAATCCATAAACTTGTATCGCAGACAACCGCTTGTTTAAGAATAACCGCAGGGGATAGCCAAGCTGCCGATCGACTAATCAACACTGACACACTATGTCAAGATTAATTAGCGCGATCGCCCAAAACTCCCAATCTCAATCAAGCGTAAACATCCGACGCAGCAAGTTCCAATGAACAATCCCATCTACCCCGGCATAACTCTCAACAACCACTACCGCATAGTCCGCGAATTGGGACACGGAGGCTTCGGGCGCACCTACCTCGCTGAAGATGCCCACCGATTTAACGAACCCTGCGTTTTAAAAGAATTTGCGCCCCAAGTACAAGGAAGTTACGCCTTACAAAAATCCGAGGAACTCTTCGAGCGCGAAGCCGGAGTGCTCTACAAGCTGCAACACAATCAAATCCCGCGCTTCCGCGAACTGTTTCGCGTCAGTATAGTCGATCGAGGCTATCTATTTCTCGTCCAAGACTACGTACCTGGCCAAACCTACCGCTTTCTGCTGGATGCCCGCAAACGTCAGGGTTTGCGGTTCATAGAAGCAGAAATAAATCAACTGCTGATTCAGATTTTACCAGTCCTCGAATACATTCACTCCTTGGGAGTGATTCACCGCGACATCTCCCCCGACAACCTGATTCTGCGCCTATCTGACGGAATGCCCGTACTGATTGACTTCGGCGGAGTCAAAGAAGTCGCCGCCACCGTAGAATCTCTATTTGCTGAAACTGAAACTAATGTCACTCCCGCCCCCGCGACTCGCATCGGCAAACTCGGCTATGCTCCCGTCGAACAAATGCAAATGGGGATTGTCTATCCGCACAGCGATTTGTACGCCCTCGCAGCTACGGTTTTGGTGTTGCTGACGGGGAAGGAACCGCATCAATTGCTCGACAGTCAGACGTTGAATTGGAACTGGCGATCGCACTGTTCTCTATCCCCGAATTTGTCCTTGGTGCTGGATAAAATGCTCGCTCACCAGCCGAGCCAGCGTTACTCCTCGGCTCGCGAGGTTTTGCTCGCTCTCGAAGGTAATCCGCTGTTACAGCCACAGGCACAACCATCCCCACCGCCGGATTTTGGGCTGACGCAGCCACCACCGGATCACACACCTCTCACCGCGCCTATACCCATACCCGCCCCCGCCCCGAAACTGCCGGGAACTCCGGTGCGAGTTGCGATGATTGGCAATCAACAAAAGATGCCTGCTTGGCAAATGTTTTTGTTCGTAGTGGCAGTGCTTTCAAGTATGGGCGGAGTTGGCTGGTTTGCGGGCAATTATGTGTTAAATTTGCAATCAAAAGTGCAGAAGATTCCCGTGACTCCGGGCCCGAAGCAGCAGCAAGAGGATGCTTTGCGCGATCGCTACTCTCAACTTAAAATAGACGATCGATTTTACAACGGTTACGTCAATCTTGTAGATGAAAATTTCTATGCCAAATACCCAGAATTGAACGGGCGGCTGTTAAAAGAAGGCGACGAGGATCGCCAATGGCGCGAAAAATGGCAGAAAATCGGCGACGACTTGCTCGACAAGCTCGAAAACCTCAGCAGCGACGCTAGAGCGCGGTTGGGCAGTTACGACACCGCCGATATCCAGCGCTGGAAAACGGAGGTTAACAAGCTGAATTTGAGCAGTCGGGCGCTGTACGATTTGGCTGATGCTAAGTTCTTTTATTGGTTTCCACAGCAGTCACGGAATAAAAATATCATCGGTTTGCCGATCGGACAAATTTGGCAAGCAATTACCGCCGACGCCCTCACAGCTTTGCAAGCGGGAGCAACTCTCGAAAGTGTTGAATTTGACCGCCGCTCCAACAGCAAAGCCCTCACGGGCAATCTCAAGCCCGGAGAAGGCAAAGCTTACATAGCCCGGTTCGCCCAAAATCAGATTTTGAGTGTAAATTTGCAAGCTGCGGGCAAATCGACTCTGCTATCAATTTATTCTCCTGGGCGGACAAACAAAGCCAAGGCTCTGCTGGAAGATGCAGAGGAGGTAAGTTGGTCTGGAACTCTGGATGAGGCTGGTTTTTATGAATTTGTGGTGGTTTCTCAGTCATCCGAGGCGATCGCCTACGAATTGAATCTGGCGATCAAATAAGGGCTATTGACGCAGGAAGTGCGATCGGGCGATAATCAAGTAATCCCGATCGGGTAAATTTTCCGGTTTACAAAAAGAATATGCTGAGATTCGCGATCATAGCTTTAGTAACTTTGGGATTAGTATTAGTGACTGCATTTGGTTTATATCCCGCCAGTGCGACAGTCAGCAATCCCGAATTTTATGCTTGGAACTTTGCCTCTGTAGGCAGCAGCGAACTGGTTTGCAAAAAGACAGTTATAGTTCCGCAAAACCTGATCATTCCGTCATCATCAATGCAGGCTGTCAGGATCAATTCTGCAATTGTAGATGACAAGTTTTGCACAAATTCCACTAAGCCTGTGAATTAATCCAGTGCATCCTACGATGTCCCCTCGAACTATCCAATAAAATTGATTTGATCGTTCGGACTTTAGTCCGTATTCATCATAGGACTAAAGTCAGAACGAGCGAACACTTTTTTAGAGCGAATTGACCGGACATTATATAGATCTTGCCGCCATCCGCGCAGTGAAAGTGTTGACGGCATTTTTTATGAGAAACAACCGATAATTTGTCATAAAAATTTATCAAAATAGTCTGGCGCAGCAGTTTTCTCTCCTCGAACTCTTCCCAAATTAGCCACTTCTTTAATGTGACTTAAAAACCGAAGATAAATCATTAGCCAAATGGCTAATAATTTATTGGCTAATTGGCCTAATCAGTAAATCGCTAGTTTGAGTATGCTAGAGTTAGTCAGGTTCTGATATATAGTGCCATCTGTAATCTAAGTATCATGCTCAAAATTTTAGTCATTGAAGACGACGAATTAATCCGGGAAACTCTTGTACAACTCCTGGAATCTCACAGCTACCGGGTCATCGTGGCAGAAAACGGTCGATTTGGTGTGCAGATGGCACTTTCGGAGATCCCCGATTTAATTTTGTGCGACGTGCAGATGCCGGAGATAGACGGTTATGACGTGTTGCGGACTCTGCGGCAAAACTCGCTAGCTGCAACAATTCCATTTATTTTCCTCACAGCTCAAAGTGACAAAACCGATTTTCGTCGGGGGATGGAATTGGGGGCTGACGATTACCTAACAAAGCCGTTTACTAAGGCTGAATTGCTGGGGGCCATTGCTTCTCGCGTCTCGAAACGGCAAACTATTACCCAACCGTTGACAGTCGCGCTTCACCAAGCAGAAGCCAGACTCAAAGATTTAGTTAACGACTCTACCAAGGTTTGTGTCCTTTCTCCCGAAAAATTGGCTCTGGAAGCTCTGCTGCGCCGCGCTTTGGCACAAGGTGAGTTTCAGGTATACTATCAGCCGCAGGTGAATATTGCTACCGGACAAGTTATCGGCGCTGAAGCTTTGGTGCGCTGGCAAAATCCCGATCGAGGTATAATTTCTCCCGCCGAATTTATTCCCTTAGCCGAAGAAACAGGTTTAATTATTCAGATTGGCGAGTGGGTACTGCTTTCAGCTTGCGCTCAAGCTGCGAGTTGGCTGGCAGCGGGGTTCTCGCCTTTTACAATATCAGTAAATTTGTCGGCCCGGCAGTTGTCCGACCCGGAACTCAAGGCCCGAATCGTGCAAATATTAGAAACTACAGACTTGGAGCCTGCTAATTTAGAATTAGAAATGACCGAAAGCGCTTTGGTAGAAAATGCGACAGTCGCAGGCACAACTTTAAACGAACTTAAAGCTCTCGGAATTCGGATTGCCATTGACGACTTCGGCACAGGTTATGCGACTTTAGGATATCTCAAGCAATATGCTTTTGACAGTTTAAAGATCGATCGCATTTTTGTGCGAAATGCCAACGAAGACGCTCAAAATGCTGCTATTACCACAGCAGTAATTTTACTGGGTCACAGCTTAAATATGACAGTAATTGCTGAAGGAGTGGAAACAGAAGCAGAACTAGCTTTCTTGAAACAGCACAACTGCGACATCATCCAGGGGTATCTGTTCAGCCGCCCCGAACCCGCAACGATATTTGAAAGTATCCTAGTTGCCGACCAGCGTTTGTTCGCGCCGCCCGCTGCTGCTGCAACTGCTCGCGTTATGCCCTTTGTACCCCTGTCCGAACCAGAAAAATCTAAAAACCTTTCCATGTCGAGTCTAGGAATAGTGTAAACGTTAGCAGGATTTGTGTATAATAAAACAAAATTCTGGCTTTTAGCTGCTATTTTCTGCGGAAAAGTTGACGATGCCCCATAAAAAATTGTAACTTTTTTGGATAGGCAAATAAAAAAAGGAAATTTTCCCCAATATTCCTCTACTTCTTCCCATTTTATTCGCTTGACGCCCGTAATTGGACTATTTGAGGAATTGTGCCGTCTTGAAATTGGGAACCTTGATCAAGTTGCAGCAAGTAAACTCATTTAAGTTCCTAGTTTGGGAACCGCAGTTTCAAGAACTGTCAACTGACGAATTGGTGCAAGGCTGTAATGGAAAGAATCTTAGTAGTTGACGACGAAGCAGACTGTCAAACAGTCTTAGCAATGTACCTGGAAAGTCAAGGATACCGCGTTGAATGCGCTACTTCTGGCGCTGAGGCACTCTCGATTTTTGAGAATGCCCCCCCAGATTTAGTAATTTCCGATGTGATGATGCCGGAAATGGACGGGTTTGAGTTTTGTCGCCGCTTGCGCACTACACGTTTGGGACAATTGGTGCCGTTTATATTTTTGTCTGGTCAAGGCGAAATTGAGGCAAAAGTTGAAGGTCATGCGATCGGCGCGGACGATTATCTGGTAAAACCTTTTCATTCTGAAGAAATCTTGGCTAAAGTGAAAGCGCAGTTAGAACGCTCTCACCGCATTCACGCTGAGATTGTCCGACTGTTGCAAACTTCTACCGCCTGGGCGCCGGAACCAAAAGTTGTCGCAGTATTGCCTAACCCTGCACCTTTACCTCTGACACCAGCCGAGGAAAGAGTTTTTTGGGAGGTGATCCAGGGTTATACTAACAAACAAATTAGCGATCGACTATTTATTAGTCCCCGAACTGTCCAAGCTCATTTAGGCAGCATTTTCAGCAAACTACAGTTAGAAAATCGCGCCCAGCTTGTGAAATTCGCCCTAGAAAGGGGATACAAACCACCTCAAACTTAGCTGATATCTCAACAACTTAGGGCGCGCCAGCCTTTAATTACCCGTAATAGAAAACGGTTTGTAGTGAGGACTAAATTCCTCACTACAAACCAATCAGACTGTGGTAGTTCTCTTTGGAAATGATATTATTCCACACTGAAAACACAATAAGGAAAATTCGTTGTTACACAAACAACCGGCCCCAAATTCGTACCCCGCAAATTTGCACGCTCCAAATCAGCCTGACGCAGGTTATTAACCGCATCGATATTTGTCCCGCTCAATTGAGCTCTAGGAAGCCTGGTATTAGACAGAATAGCACTCTGCAAATTAGTATCGCGCACATCAGCGAAAGACAAATCCGCACCGCTTAAATTAGCGCGACTCAAATTAACCCTAAACAGCAGCGAACGCCGCAAATCAGCATTCGATAAATTAGCTTGTAGCAGATAAGCTTCGCCCAAATTAGCATTAAAAAGTTTAGCACCGCGCAAATCAGCTCTCGTCATATTTGCCCGCCCCAAAAAAGCATTAGACAAATCCGCATTACGCAGATTAGCACTGTCCAAGTCAGCCCCATACATCTCCGAATTAACTAAATTAGCATTCGCCAAATTAGCGCCACTTAAATCTGCTTCTAGCAAATTAGCTTCGTAGAGATTAGCTCCGCTTAAATCAGCTCCTCTTAAATTAGCTCTGTACAAACTCGCCTTAAACAAATCAGCATTTCTCAAATCGCAGCCTTCGCACTCTTTAGTTTCCAGCAATTGCCTAACATGATCTGGATTTTGAGCTGTGACGGGAGCTGCCAGCCCAAACAAAGCTAAACAAGCCGTTACAGTTGCCAAGAGTTTAAGTTTCACAAACAAACCTCACTGCTACTTCAAACAAATTATACTAGCAAACTGTAGACTTTAAACCCATATCCTTCTCTCTTTTCTCTTGCTCTGCGTTCTCTGCGCCCTCTGCGGTAAATCTTCAAAAACATGATTCGCAGCCAACAATTTAGACCTGCTTCCAGCAAGGCGGGCTTTGCCCGCCCTACTTAACTTAATTAAGCTTCATCTAAAGCAGCAACACCAGGCAATTCCTTACCTTCGAGCAGTTCCAAACTAGCACCGCCACCAGTAGAAATGTGGCTCATTTCTGCGCCCAAATTCAACTGTTCCACAGCCGCTACTGAATCACCGCCGCCGATAATTGTGGTAGTACCAGTTTTAGTAATTCCCGCCAAAGAATGAGCAATACCTTCAGTACCCGCAGCAAACTTCTCCATCTCAAACACGCCCATTGGCCCGTTCCAGATTACCGTTTTGCAATCGGCCAAAGCATCTTGGAAAGTTTTCACTGAATCCGGGCCAATGTCCAAACCCATCCAACCGTCGGGAATGTTTTCAACGGAGACAGTTTGAGTGTTAGCATCAGCAGCAAACTTATCAGCAACTATCACATCAGTAGGCAACAGAAAAGTAACTCCCCGTTCCTTTGCTTTAGCTTCCAAAGACTTAGCCAGTTCCAACTTGTCATCTTCCACCAAAGACTTACCCACGTTCAAACCGCGAGCTTTGTAGAACGTGAACACCATGCCGCCTCCCAGCAGCAATTTGTCGCACTTTTCGAGCAGTTTTTCAATGACTCCAATCTTGCTGGAAACCTTAGAACCACCGATGATAGCAGCTAAGGGACGCTGAGGATTGTCGATCGCACTACCGAGATATTGCAATTCCTTCTCCATCAAAAACCCAGCCACAGAAGGACTCAGATACTTAGTCACACCCTCAGTAGAAGCGTGAGCCCGGTGAGCCGTACCAAAAGCATCATTCACATACAAATCGGCCACAGAAGCTAACTTCTTCGCAAATTCCGGGTCATTTGCCTCCTCCTCTGGATAGAAACGGACATTTTCGAGCAAAACCACATCGCCATCAGCCATCGCCGCCACTGTAGCAGCCACTTCATCACCGATACAGTCGTCAGTCTTTTTGACCTCTTTCCCCAACAATTCCGACAGCCGCTTAGCAACCGGAGTCAAGCGCAACTTCTCCGTCACACCCTTGGGACGCCCGAAGTGACTGCACAAAATGACCTTAGCGCCCTTCGACGCTAAATCCTGAATAGTCGGCAGAGCAGCCCGGATGCGAGTATCATCAGTGATATTGCCGTTGTCGAGCGGCACGTTAAAGTCCGCCCGCACCAATACCCGTTTGCCCGATAAGTCTGATGCTGATAAATTTGCTACAGTTTTTTTTGTCACAGGATTAACCTCCTAATATTTGTGTTTTTGTCTAATTCCGTTGAAATGGCAGCACTCGTCACTTGCACTTGGCGCCTCGGACGCATTCAACCGCGCCCGCACACAAAACGGAAGATGAAACAAACGGCACTGATTTGGCTCAACGTAAACATTTTATCGGAGTCCGTGTCCGGGAAATGCGAACTATGTTCAAGACTGTCTTATTTCCTGTAGATCAAAGCCAAGAAGCCCGCGAAGCCGCGGAAAAGGTTGTCAACATTGTGAAAACCTACGGCTCTCGTTTAGTTATTCTGTCGGTAGTCGAACCCCCAGCCGAGGAGGGCGACACCCAGCCGCCAGAGGTGATGACTTCCCCCGAAGCCGTCGCCAAACTGCTGTCTGAGGCCCAATCGATGTTTTCCCAGCAGGGAATCGAAGCTGAAATCATAGAACGAGAAGGCAAACCCGCTTTCACGATTTGTGATGTGGCTGACGAAATTGGGGCCGAGTTGATTGTGATGGGCTGTCGGGGGATGGGTTTAACTGATGATGGAGCGTCTGACAGCGTTACCAGTCGAGTGATCAATCTGTCTCCTTGTGCAGTTTTGATTGTGCCTTAACAGAAGGAAGAGGGAAGAAGGAAGAAGGAAGAAGGAAGAAGGAAGAAGGAAGAAGGAAGAAGGAAGACAACTCTTTCTTATTGCTTTTTGCATTTTCCTTAATCCCTTTTCCTTATTTATTCCCTCTTCTTTTGCTCTGCGCTCTCTGCGCTCTCTGCGGTTAGTTCCTTCTTTCTTCTTCTTCTTCTTCTTCTTCTTTCTTTATTCCTTCTTCTCGACTCCTTTTTTCGCCCATCCGTTACATCCGTTACATCCGTTACATCCGTTACAAAATCCGTTGCCGAACTTCCTTCATATTATGAAAATTCACTGGTATCCCGGTCACATTGCCAAAGCTGAACGGGCATTAAAAGAACAACTAAAGCGCGTAGATGTGGTGCTCGAAGTCCGAGATGCGCGCATTCCATTGGCTACTTACCACCCCCAAATGCCGAGCTGGGTGGGCGGTAAGCCGCGAGTATTGGTCGTTAACCGTATGGATATGATTACTGGTCGATCGCGCGAGGCGTGGGAAACCTGGTTTGAGTCCCAGGGAGAAACCGCCTATTTTACCAATGCCGAGCACGGGCAAGGAGTACACGATGTTTCCGATGCTGTCCAGGAAGCTGGGGTGCAGCTAAATAAACGCAGGTTCGATCGAGGTATGCTACCCCGTCCAGTCCGCGCCGTAGTAATGGGCTTCCCAAATGTCGGAAAATCTGCTTTAATCAATCGGCTGTTAGGGCGGAGAGTGGTAGACAGTGCCCGCAAAGCTGGAGTAACTAAATCACTCAGATGGATTCGCATTTCTGACGAAATTGAGTTATTAGATGCCCCCGGAATCATCCCCACCCGCATTAACAATCAAGAAAATGCCATAAAATTAGCTATTTGCGAAGATATTGGCGAAGCAGCTTACGACAATCAGGTAGTAGCCGCAGCTATGGTAGATTTGCTCCTAGAGCTTGAGGCTGCTGATGAAACTTTGATGTCAGTATCTGGTTTCAAATCCAGGTATAAATTAGATATAGCATCTAGTAATGGCGAAGATTATTTGCACGAGGTAGCAAAAGACAGGTATAAAGGAGATGTGGAACGAACGGCGCGGCAGATGTTAAACGATTTTAGAACAGGTGTGTTGGGTCAGCTTAATTTGGAGTTGCCGCCTACTTGATCGGACTGGTGGAAGATTTTATCTGATGAATTCAATTCTTATCAAAGTCTTGAAAATTCAACAGCGGTGCTGTGTATGAATGAATTGAATCTGGAACTTCAAATTAATGGAATCATCGAAAAAACCGTGCCTGTCGAGGGCGAGGAATTTATTATCGGTAGATTGCTAAAATGCGATTTACAACTGCCTTTTTCTGACATTTCCCGGCACCACACCCGCTTGTTTAAAATAGCTTCAGGGGATTGGCTAGTTGAGGATATGGGCAGTACCAACGGGACACTACTCAACAACAGTCCCCTCAACCAACCTCACGTAGTCAATCAGGGCGATGTGATTTATTTGGGACACCGGATTAATTTGATTGTCGTTTTACTCGATCGCTCCGACCCCCAACTTCCCGAAATCGGCACCATGCCCGAAGGATTTACCATCCTCGGCAAAGCCAAAGAACTGCAAAAGCAGTGGATAGAACCCGACACAAAAATCGAAAAAAACTACGAACAAGCGATCTCGCGTTTAAAATATTTAGTCGATATTGCCAAGTATTTGAACACCGCTGAATCCATCGAAGCAATTTTCGATCAAGTCCAGCAAATTGTGTTCCGGGACATCAAAAACATTGAACGTTTGGCACTATTAATACACTTCCAAAATAACGGCGAATTGAAAGTAATTAAAACTGCTGCCAGAAACACAGCTAAAAATAAATATATCCCCGCTGACGGCAGTTGGATCGGCCGCACTATTTGCCGCAAAGTATTGGAAGAACAAGTTGCTCTCAAAACTGCGGATGCTCAGTTTGACGAACAGTTTGATGACAATCTGAGTATGATCGATAAAGGAATTCGCACGGCGATAGCTGTTCCTCTCTGGGATGAAAATACAGTTTTTGGAGTGCTTTACGGCGACGCTCAACTGACTTCTAGAGAGTGGCATCAGGGCGGAGATGAAGACTTGAGCTTTTTTTCAGCTTTAGGCAATATCGTCGCTTCCAGCGTGCAGCGGTGGCTGCTGACACAGAAACTCCGCACCGAAGAAACTATGCGGCAAAGATTGGAACGCTATCACTCTCCGGCTGTTGTCCAGCATTTAATGAATACGGGAACTTTAATCAATCACCGCTTGCCGCCTGTGGAACGCGAAATCAGCATTTTGTTTGCAGATATTGTTGGCTTTACTGCGATGTCGGAGCGGTTGAGTCCACCTGAAATTGCCCGGTTGCTCAACAATTTTTTTGAGGAAATGTTGCAAGAAGTTTTTGGCGAAGGAGGAACTTTAGATAAGTTTATTGGAGATTGTATTATGGCATTTTTTGGAGCGCCGGAACCTCAACCGGATCATGCCGATCGGGCTGTGGCCGCTGCTTTGGGAATGCTCAACCGTCTTGACAAACTCAATGCCAATAACAGTTTGAGTGAACCGCTGCAATTGCGGATTTCTATTAACAGTGGCAAGGCGATAATTGGGGATGTCGGCAGTTTTAAAAGAGTTGATTATACTGTGTTGGGTTCGACAATTAATCTGGCCGCTCGGATGGAGGGGATTTGTCTGCCAGGGGAATGTGTGGTGAGCGAAGCTACTTACAAGTTGCTGCGATCGCCCCAAAGTTTTGAGCCGATGGGAGATTTCCGTTTTAAAGGAATTGACAGACCGATTGTGGTTTATAGTACCAACCGAAATCAAAGGTAATTGGTCATTAGTCATTAGTCATTGGTCATTGGTCATTGGTCATTAGTCAACCCTTCTCTTTCGCAAGCTGTCAACTGTCAACTGTCAACTGTCAACTGTCATTGCGACGTTTAAGTCAGAAGGATTTAGCGATCGGTGAGGAATGGAATTTCTCATAAAAATTTGAGAACTAATCAGGAATGTTATTAAATAGGGATTTGCTGACGCTGAGGATTTGAACTTCATCTCCTATGTGTACTATTTGTCCGGCTGCTTGATGTGGCACTCGCGTGTTAACTATCAGCCGACTAAAGTTATTTAAACGCCCTATTTTTACCAAGTCAGGCATAATTTCTTTTTGCTTGGCTGCTAGTACATTTTTGATGTTTGAATAAGCTTCTGTCGCCGCATAATTTCGCGTAGATCGGATACAGGGCTGACCGGGATTAATAGCTTCAAATATTACTGTCCCTATTTTAAACCTGAGAACTTCATTGGCTTCTGGGAAAAGTTGGTCTTCCCAAAAAGCCGGGACATCTCCTATTTCAATATTAGCTCGCAAGCGGTGGCGCATCTCGTTAACGCAAACTCTCGGAAACCAAGATGCTACTTCGGCAATTGTTTCGGTACTGATAATGGTTGGCCCCGGTGTAGCGGTATCGTCGGGAAAGCCTGTCAGCAAGTTTTCAATTAACTTGACGGGGAAACCGAAGTAGCTGCTCAACCAACATTCTATGCCTGGGCGTTCTCTATCTACATGAAAAAAAAATTCTTGTTCGGTGTCTTTAATTTTCAGGCAGGCAATTCTCTGTTTGATGTCAAATGATAAGTGCAGAAAATCGACTCCGCAGTTGCGCTTACTGTTAACCAATTCTCCTGCTTGATCGCAGATTGCCAAAGAGCGATCGCCTTCTAGAGATCCGCTGGCTAGAATAGTGGCTTGACTGACAGCTATACCGTCAAGGGACTTGACCGGATAGATATGAATGCTGGCGACGTAAGACATTGCGATTCATTGATAAATAATTGTCGTTTTAGATACATTCTAGCATCCCTTGCAGGCAGAAGCATGACTGCTGTTAGCTTTATGAAATAAAAAGGGGCAACTTTTTGAAGTTTACATTTTGCCGTAGCTGCTTGTAAAGAAAAATTAAACAAGTCTGGCTAAGCTTGTGGTATATATTATGCTAAAAAATACAAACAATTGAACCGAGTTGCAGCCAATGACACAAAGCCAAAAAACAGGTATGATTTCGCGACGTAATCTAATGTTGAGGGCTGGTGCAGGGATGCTGGTGGCAAGCATTGCACCTGTGCTTTTACAAGCTCAAGTCGCAAAGGCAGAGGGAATCTCTGACATTACTCCCGACGGTGCTCTCAAAAAATTGATGGAGGGGAATCAACGCTACATTGAGCAAAAACGGACATTTCCCGACCAAACTCGATCGCGAATTGTAGAAGTAGCAGAGGGTCAACATCCGTTTGCAACCATTCTGGCTTGTTCTGACTCGCGGGCTACTCCCGAAATTATTTTCGACCAAGGATTGGGGGATTTATTTGATATCCGAATAGCTGGAAATTTTCTCGATGATGTGGTTCTCGGAAATATGGAATATGCCGTAGTAGAATTAGGAGTTCCGCTATTAGTAATTTTGGGTCACGAACGCTGCGGTGCTGTTAAAGCAGCTTTAGATGGCAAAGCTCTTCCAGGTCACCTTAGCACTTTGGTGGCGGCGATTAAACCGGCAGTTGATTCGACTAAAGGTCAAACAGGTGATGCGTGGGATAACGCAGTCAGAGCTAATGTGAAAATGAATGTAAATAAGTTACAATCCTTGTCGCCTATTTTAGCTGAAGCAGTTAAAGCAGGTAAGCTTAAAGTTGTTGGGGCGCGCTACGATTTGGATAGCGGCAAAGTAGAGATAATTGCTTGATTTTGCTGTAAGTCATTAGTCATTGGGCATTGGGCATTGGGCATTGGGCATTGGGCATTGGGCGAAGCGAAGCGGAGGGATTGGGCATTGGGCATTGGGCATTAGTCATTGGTCATCTTGCCCGATCGCGAAGTCGAAGAGTGGTCATTAGTCAATAAAGTAGATATGCAAGTTTAGATTAAACCCATTTCTTGCAGTCCCCGGCGCAGGCGTTCGGCTTCAAAGGGGCGGCGCTGTTCGTGAAGGGCGATCGCTCTTTTGAATTCTGCTAAACTCTCTGGCATTTTACCAATTTTCAGCAGCGCTACTGCCAAATTTTGATGAGCTTCGGCGTGTTCGGGAGCGAGTTTAATGGCTTGTCGGTAATAGGCGATCGCATCTGCCAAATTTCCGGCTGCTTTCAGCGTCAGTCCCAAATTGTAATGACCTGCTGCAAAATTGGGGTCAATTTTTAAGGCTGCTTTGTAAGCTTTTTCAGCGGCTGGCAAATCTCCTTCATCTTTGAGCAAATTGCCCAAATTATTGTAAGCACCTAACTTGAGCGCCGGGAAGACATCTGTATTAATTGCGACTTGATAGTGTTCTTTTGCTTTGGCGAATTGCTGTTGCTGGCGGTAAGCAATTCCCAAATGATAGTTGAGTTCGTAAACAATAGAATCATCAATTGTCGCAGCAGTCAAGCCCTTTATTAATAAATTAATTCCCCGCTGAAGTTCCCCGCTTTCTACGTACAGCGCGCCTAATTTGCTACAAGCATAAGCGTCGTTTGGATAATAAGCTATGTAGCGTTCCATTGCTGCTTGAGCTTTTTGGAATTTACCTTTGGTGGCGATCGCATCTTTGTGATAACCAGAGTGGTAAATCGCCACATCGGGGAGAGAAGCTATTTTCCATTGCGGTTCCCGCTGCAAAATCTCAGCCACGCTGTCGTCTACCATTGCGTGGTATGGGCGAGAAAAGCGGAGGTTGGGGCGATTGCGAAACAAGCGCGACACTAGGGAATAGGGAGATTGAGATGCGCCGATTTCTTGGCGGATGAGATTGATTAGCAGCAGTCGATCGCTCTTAATTGCCTGCTTAAGTTGAGGTACAATCTCCGGTACCAGCACCTCATCGGCATCCAACACCAAAATCCAGTCGCCCTGGGCGTACTTGAGAGACTCGTTGCGCGCGGCTGCGAAGTCGTCGCACCATTCAAAGTCATAAACTCTGGCCCCGGATGCTCGGGCAATTTCACGGGTGCGATCGCCCGAACCGGTATCTAGCACCACAATTTCGTCAACAACACCCTTAACGCTGTCCAAAGTCCGCGACAGTGTTGCTTCTTCATTTTTCACGATCGTGCACAGACTTAGATTCATCGGCGGTCAATTTTCCTAGTTTGACAGAAATATTGTAATTTTTTTTACCAGTAAAACACAAAAAGTCCCAGAAAAAATTCTTTTATTTCCCTTCGGCTTCAAGTATAAGTATCTTTCGGCGCGAAAAAAAATGGCTTAACTCTTTTGACTGATTAAAAAGCCTCAAAATCCGACGATTCATCAAAAAATCTACCACTTTTGGTTCCTCCCTACGGTAGAGGAAAGGACGGGATATCTGTTGTTATTCTTAGAACATAAGACAAGGCAGACAAAAGTTAAGCACTCAGGAGAAAGAGAAATGGGAATTATTGCTTGGATCGTTTTAGGACTGATTGCCGGTGCGATCGCCAAAGCCATTTATCCGGGAACTCAAGGCGGTGGCTTCCTGGCAACAACAGGTTTAGGAATTGTGGGTGCGCTAGTGGGAGGTTATCTAGGTCAAGTCTTTGTGGGGACTAGCGCGGGGGCATCCTTCGGAGCATTAACTCTACCCAGCATAGCTTTTGCAGTCATCGGCGCGATCGTGGTACTTTTCATCTGGGGATTGTTGACTCAGCGTGCAGCATAATAAATATTGCCAATTCCCAGTCGATCGACTTTTAGGGTATTCATAAACCCGGTTTCTTGAAAAAACCGGGTTTTTCAGTTTTTCAGTTTTTCAGTTTTTCAGTTGAAACTCGGCGGTTGAAACCGCGACTACACAAACAAAACCCGGATGGTGCGCGGGTTGAAGATCGGACTCGGCGGTTGAAACCGCGACTACACAAACAAAACCCGGATGGTGCGCGGGTTGAAGAGTAAGGTTAATCAATCCGCAAGTTGAAAGGTAAGCGAACGTAAACTCCTTGCGGGTCGTTCATCGACTTGACAACAGCCAATTCATCCTGCATTTTCTTAACTTCTGCCGTCAGCGGGTCGAGTTTGGTGGCTGGTTTTAACACATGAACGCCGGAAATTCTTTCCAAAATTTGCTCCTCGAAACTGCGGCGTTTTGGATATTCTTCCAACTGCCAATCGTCGCCGAGTTTAGCTTGCTTCGCCGCTTCTCTAACAGCATCTTCTAGCCCGCCAATTTCATCGACTAAACCCAACTGTTTCGCTGCCGTACCAGACCAGACTCTGCCTTGAGCAATTTCTTGCACCTTGTTTTTCGGCAGTTTGCGGGAGTCGGCGACTTTAGTAACAAATCGATCGTAAATGCGATCGACTATTTTCTGAATATTTGCCAATTCTTGAGGATTTTTCGGGCGGGAAACCGTGTTAGTATCGGCAAAGCGGGCGGTTTTCACCACATCCCAAGTTATGCCGTTGTTAGCAGCCAATTTTTCGGCATTGAACAGCATTCCAAAAACGCCGATGGAACCAGTAATCGTACTCGCTTCGGCAAAGATTTTGCTAGAACCCATCGAAATCCAATAGCCGCCGGAAGCTGCTAAGTTGCCCATCGACACGATAACTGGCTTTTTTTTGCCCGTCAGCGCGACTTCGCGCCCGATGACTTCCGCCGCCGTCGCGCTGCCTCCGGGGCTGTTAACGCGCAAAACTACTGCTTTTACGTCGTCATCTTCGCGGATTTTCCGCATTTCTTGAGCGATGCGATCGCCTCCTACTTGAGTCGGGCCGCCTTCCCCGTCTACAATCTCTCCTTCAGCGTAAAGTACAGCAATCTGATTTTTCTTGTTAGCGCGAGTTGAGTTTTTATTCTCAGCAATTCTCGCGTAATTTTTCAAACTTATCTGTTTGAAAGATTTATTTTCTGCATCAGTTCCTGTCAGTTTTTTAAGTTCGGTGGCAATTTCGTCAAAGTATACAACTTTATCAACTAACTTGCCTTTGAGAGCTTCATCAGCCATCAAAGTTCCGCCATTATCTGCCACTGCTTGCAGTTGCGGAACGGTCAATTTGCGACTTGGCCCGACAGTTTTTAGGTATTCTCCCCAAATATCTCCGAGCAATTTTTGAGTTTGCTGGCGATTTTCTGGACTCATTTTTTTGAGCAAAAATGGTTCAACGGCTGACTTGTATTTGCCGACGCGAGTCACTTGCACTCCCACGCCGTATTTTTCCAAAGCACCAGTCCAAAACATTGCCTGACTGCTAAAACCGTTGATTTCTACAGATCCGTAAGGATTGACTGCAATTGTATTTGCAACTGAACCGAGGTAATAATCTCGCTCGCTCCAGTCCATTTCGTAAGCAATAATGGGTTTTTTGGCATCTCGAAAGCGCTGTAATGCCGATCGAACTTCTTTGAGATTAGCAAACCCGCTGCTGCTGGCATCCGAACTGCCTTCGAGATACATACCCACGATTTTCGGGTCTTTTTTCGCAGATTCGATCGCATTTAAAACAGTCCGCAGCGTCACAGCATCGCCGGACTCGTCCGAAAGCGCTTCTTGAATCGCCGCGCTAGTGCTGCGACTCGGTTTGCTGTCCGTGATATTTAAAGAAAGGTCTAATACCAATACAGACTTATCTTTAACTTGCGGGCCTGAATCTTTAGATGACGATGCCGCGACAGTAATTAACAGTACCAGTCCTCCCAATCCAACGCCGCCCAGCAGCAACAGTCCGAGGAAGGTTCCGAGCAAACTTGCACAAGTATATTTTAGGAAATCTTTCATTTAGATAGTTGATAGTTGATAGTTGATAATTGACAGTTGATAGTTGACAGTTGACAGTTGATAGTTAGTAATTAGCAGTTGACCGTTGATAATTAACATTTGGTAATTAACATTTGGTGATTGGCCGTTGTTATTTGTTATTTTTGAATCTCTCCCAATAATCAGTAACTACTAACAACTAACGACTGCCCACTGCCCACTGCCCACTGACATCTTTCTATCTTAACCTTTCCAAAACCCCAGAATGTTGTAACTCATCCAAGTTAGCGCAGCCAGTACAGAACATCACGGTAGCGATTTCTGCAATTAAAACCTCAGCTAGCTGGGCTGCGGCTGATTCCGATTCCGCTGCGGCTTGCAGAAACGGCCGCGCCAGTCCCGCCACATCGGCGCCCAGGGCGATCGCTTTTGCTGCATCCAAGCCGTTTTGCAAGCCTCCAGAGGCAATCAGGGGAACATCCGGCGCTACGGCGCGGGTGCTGACAATGCACTCGGCTGTGGGTATTCCCCAGTCGGCAAAGGTTGCGCCCAACCTGCGCTGCTTGTCGTCGAGGGCTCGCTGTCCTTCTATTTTCGCCCAAGAAGTGCCTCCGGCTCCGGCAATGTCGATCGCGCTTACTCCAGCCGCGAGCAATTTCTGTGCCATTTTTCCAGAAATACCGTTACCGACTTCTTTCGCAATCACCGGTACTGGTAATTTAGCGCACAATTTGGCTATTTTATCTAGGAGTCCTTTAAAGTTAGTATCACCTTCAGTTTGAACGCACTCTTGCAGCGGATTTAAGTGTAAAATAAGGGCATCTGCTTCGAGAATATCAACGATTTTTTGGCATTCTTCCAAACCGTAATTATAGTTTAATTGAACCGCTCCGATATTAGCAAATAGCAGAATATCGGGAGCGCGGCGCCGCACGGCAAATGTAGGAGCTAGTTGAGGGTTTTCGACAGCGCATCGCTGGGAACCGACTCCCATTGCCAGTTTGTATGTTTGAGCGACATCGGCGAGGCGATAGTTGATTGTCTGGGCTAGTTCGGTGCCGCCTGTCATTGACGAAATTAGCAGGGGTACGGCTAGTTTTTTGCCGAGGAATGTGGAGGTTAAATCGATTTGGGTGCGATCGAGTTCTGGCAAACAACAGTGAGCAAAACGGTAGTTTTCTAGTCCGCTGGTAGTTTCGCGAAATTGTACATCTTCTTCGAGGCAGATCCTGAGGTGGTCTGCTTTGCGGGTTTCGGTTTGCGAGGGCGAGGTTAGCGGCAAGTTCACAGTGGTTATTTGGGGAGAAATTTCTGGCGTTGGATCTGACAGGAATCTTATTTTACTATTTTATGATCCTTCTTGCATGAGTTTTTAATTGATAGGTGAACCGCAAATGTCAAGCAGATTAACACGGATTAACACAGATAATTTTTAGATGATTTCGGCGTGAGTGTAAGCAGTCTATTATTATCCTGGAACTGTCATTGGCACGCCATTATCTGAAGGTTTCAATTTCAGCAAAAAAGGCACTGCTTTTTCCACCCACGCTTTGATTGGCGTGTAATTTGCTGCTTCTTCTCCGAAACAAATGTCCAGCATATCGGTGTGAATTATGCCGGGATTTAACGGAATTGCGGCCATCCCTCGCGGGAGTTCTTGGGCTAGCGATCGCGTCAGTCCTTCGATCGCCCATTTGGAAGCGCAATAGGGCGCGACTTCCGGCGAAGTTGACCTTCCCCAACCGGAACTAATGTTGACAATTATGCCACTTTTTCTCGCAATCATTGCCGGGACAAAGTGGCGAATCACATTAGCAGTACCTTTAATATTAACATCTATTAGCTGCGAAAATTCTTCGCTGCTGACTAACCAAAGCGGCGCGGGATTGTTGACTAAAGCTGCATTGTTAATCAGCAAGTCGGGAGTCTGTTTTTTGGCGATAATTTCTGTTGCCCAAGTTTTGACTTGCTCGTCGCTGGCGACATCCAAACAAGTAAAATGGTGGGGTGCACTATATTTTTGGTTGAGTTGTTCAACGGCTTCGGAAGAACGGGCGCATCCGAGAACTGTATGTCCCAATTCTATAAATTTTTCGGTCATGGCGAGACCTAGACCGCGACTGACTCCGGTAATTACAATTAATTTTGTCATAGAGTTGGTGCAATTTTGTGATTAAGTAATACAATACATATTGACTGGTCAGTTGACAAATCGATCGCACGGGGAAAAAGCATGAAAGTAAAAGCAGCAGTTGCTCGCAGTGCCGGCAAACCTTTGACTATTGAGACGGTTGATCTGGATGGGCCGCGGGCTGGTGAGGTGCTGGTGGAAATTAAAGCGACGGGTGTTTGTCACACCGATGCTTACACTCTTTCCGGCGCTGATCCCGAAGGTTTGTTTCCTGCTATCTTAGGCCACGAGGGAGCCGGGATTGTCGCAGATGTTGGAGCGGGAGTAACGAGTGTCAAAAAGGGCGATCGGGTAATTCCACTTTACACTCCCGAATGCCGCAACTGCGAATATTGTTTGAGCGGCAAAACGAATCTCTGTCAAGCAATTCGCCTCACTCAAGGACAAGGAGTGATGCCCGACGGCACGAGCAGGTTTTCAATTGACGGTGAAAAAATTTTCCATTACATGGGAACTTCTACCTTTGCCAATTATACAGTATTGCCAGAAATTGCCGTAGCAAAAATTCGCGATGATGCTCCTTTTGATAAAGTTTGTTTAATCGGCTGCGGCGTCACGACGGGAATCGGTGCTGTCATCAATACGGCGAAAGTTGAACCAGGTTCTAATGTCATAGTTTTCGGATTGGGCGGGATTGGTTTGAATGTAATTCAAGCGGCTCGCATGGTGGGAGCTAACATGATTATCGGCGTAGATTTGAATCCAGACAAGCGAAAAATGGCGGAAAAATTCGGCATGACTCACTTTGTCAATCCCCGCGAAGTCGAAGGCGATTTAGTGCCTTATTTGGTAGACTTAACCAAAGGCGGAGCTGATTACACTTTTGAATGTATCGGCAACATTAATGTGATGCGGCAAGCTTTGGAATGCTGTCACAAAGGTTGGGGAGTCGGGTGCATCTCACTTTGGCGAGTATGCCAAAAAAGGGTTAAAATCAAAAAGCTAGTAAAATTGCCAAATAAAAATGAGGTAAAGAAAATGACACCATCAGACCAAGAACAGCTAAAAGCCCACTTAAAAGCTGCCGCAGAAATTCTTTACAAAAATACAGATCCAACCGAGTTAAAAAGTTTTGACAGTATCGAAAAATCTCTCCGTCAAAAAATGTTAGAAGAAGTGGGTCCAGAACTAGGTAGCTTTTTTTTTCGGCAGCATCAGGAATTAAAACAGGAAAACCCCGGAAAATAAAATCAATAGTCGGTTCTCTCGACATTACAGATAATCAGGCGAAATATTTTGGATTGAAAGCTTATAGTCAATTCAGTCCACTGATGGAAAAATGCTGTCTTTTAATCAGTGCCAACGAATCTTATCAAATGGCAGAAAAAGATTTAGAGATTTTCACTGGTGTCAAAATCTCTCACAGTACATTACATAGATTAGTCAATCGACAAGAATTTGAATTACCTGCATCGAAACAAGGAGTCCAAGAAATTACATTAGATGGCGGAAAAGTCAGGCTACGCAACGAATCCAAAGGCGAAGCGTGTTGCTGGAAAGACTATAAAGCCGTTTGTTTCGATAACGTTTATTCGGGAGCATTTTTTCAAAATAATCAAGATTTAATTGATTGGACTAACAGCCAAAAATTGCTACATCCTATGTATTGTCTAGGAGATGGTCATGCCGGAATTTGGAAAATATTTAAAGAAATTGGAGACACCGAGCAAAGACAAGAAATCTTAGATTGGTATCATCTGAAAGAAAATCTTTACAAGGTAGGAGGTTCAATAAAACGTTTAAAACTAGCAGAAAATATGTTGTGGCAAGGCAAGATAGATGAAGTTATAAATCTATTTAAAGAAATGAAAGAAAAAGAATTTAAAACATTTTGTAACTATTTGGAGACCCATCGCTGCCGAATAGTCAACTACCAATACTATAAAGAAGAATCCATAAGTTCGATTGGTTCTGGAACAGTTGAATCAATTATTAAACGAATTGGATTCAGGGTGAAAATATCAGGAGCGCAATGGAATATTGAGAGCGTTCCCTCTATCCTTTCTCTTCGCTGTGCTTACCTCAACGGTCAACTTTCAATTTGATGTATTTGCCAAAGTGAGATGCACCCGGGGAGTCAGCGTGATTATTGGAGTAGCGGGAGCAGGTCAAGAAATTAGTACCCGCCCATTTCAGCTAGTAACTGGTAGGGTTTGGAAAGGCTCGGCTTTTGGCGGGGCGAAGGGCAGAACTGATGTTCCAAAAATTGTTGATTGGTACATGGATGGTAAAATTGATATTGATAGCTTGATAACTCAAGTAATGCCGATCGAGCAAATTAATCAAGCCTTTGATTTGATGCACCAAGGCAAGTCAATTCGCACAGTTTTGACATTTTGAACAAAAATCTTGCTCTCTTCTCTCTTCCTCTGCGCTCTCTGCGCTCTCTGCGGTAAAAAAAATCTAATTCAGAAATGAAAGAGAATTAATATGCTCTCTAAATCCCTCAAACTGGAAAAACAATATAAAAGTTTTGGCGGCAAACTAGGATTTTACAGCCATCAATCCTCAGCCTGCAACAGCGAGATGAAATTCACTGTTTATCAGCCGCCCCAAGCCCAAACTCAACCCGTACCAGTCCTGTATTTTCTATCAGGTTTAACCTGCACCGAAGAGAACTTTATGGCAAAAGCGGGGGCGCAACAATTTGCGGCAAAATACGGGTTAATGTTAGTTGCACCAGACACTAGCCCGCGCGATACTGGCATTCCTGGGGAAGCCGACAATTGGGATTTGGGAAGTGGCGCGGGTTTTTATGTGGATGCGACAGCCTCACCTTGGAATTCTCATTATCGAATGTACAGTTATGTGGTTGATGAATTGCCAAATTTAATCGCTGAAAATTTCCCAGCGATACCGGAAAAACAGGGAATTTTTGGTCATTCGATGGGCGGACACGGGGCTTTAATTTGCGCGTTAAAAAATGCCGATCGCTATCTTTCAGTTTCCGCGTTTGCGCCTATTTGCGCGCCAGTGCGCTGCCCTTGGGGACAAAAAATATTCGGACACTACCTTGGGGGCGATCGAGAGAGTTGGAGGGCTTGGGATGCGAGCGAATTAGTTCGGGAAAAGCAATACAACCGCCCGATTCTGATTGACTGTGGCACTGCTGATTCCTATCTTGCTGAGGGGCAATTGTTGCCGGATGTGTTCGCAGATGCTTGTGCAAAAGCGGGACAGCCGCTGACTTTAAGGATGCAGGAAGGTTACGATCATAGCTATTATTTTATAGCTAGTTTTATGGAGGATCATATTCGCCATCATGCGGCTGCTTTGTGTCAGTAAAACTTGTTTGTAGTTACAAATTAAGTTGTTGCGTATTGAAATTGCATATTCGGGGCAGCGTCGAAGCCCACCCCACAAGAGTTTGATTATTTCTTGATATACGATTTAAAGGCAGAACAGCTTAATTCAGATCGATCGCAAATACCCACTCTTTGTACTTACTATCGCGATTTTCCATAATCCCTGTGATTTTGTGCAAGAGTTTTTCGGTGATGGGTCGGTTTTTGGGCAGTTGATAGTTTTCTACTCGGTTAATTGGGGTGATTTTGGCGGCGGTTCCGCATAGGAAAATCTCGTCTGCAATCAATAGTTCTGATTTGTCAACTGGTCTTTCTATGACTTCAATTCCTAAGTCTTTGGCGATTGTCATCACGCTATCTCTGGTGATTCCTTCGAGAATATCTTGGTCGAAACCTGGAGTAATTAATTTACCGTTTCTGGCGACAAATATGTTCATTCCTGAAGCTTCGCTGACTTTTCCCTGGGTGTTCATCATAATCGCTTCGTCGAAGCCGGATTCTACTGCTTCTGTTTTGGCTAAAGCTGAGGTGATGTAAGCGCCACTAATTTTACCTCTTAAGGGCAAGCTGCGGTCTTCTTGGCGATACCAAGAGCTAATTCTACAGTTGACTCCTTCTTTTGGCAAATAGTCTGAGAGTTCTAATCCATAGACAAAAAAGTCTGTTTCTACGTTGTGCAGTCTGGGGGCTATTCCTAAACTTGATGTGTAGATGAAGGGGCGGATGTAAAATGATTTTTTGGGCTGATTTTTTTTAACAAAATCAGTGATTACTTGTTGGATTTTGTCGGCGGGGAGATCGCAGTGGAGGAAGCTGGCACTTTGACTTAATCTTTGACAGTGGCGGTCTAATCTAAATAGTAAGATGCGATCGGCATTTTCGGGGTCGGGAATTCCTCGCAACCCGCCTAAAACTCCGGTTCCGTAGTGCAGGGCGTGGGTGGCTATGGAAATGTTGGCGTCGGTAAATGGGAGAAATTGGTTTTGAAAGTAGGCAATTGGTAGAAAACTATCCATGATTTAAGCTGGAGATGAGTTTGGCTTTCCGCGAGGAGTCGTGAATTGAGTTATACTACCATAAGTTAGACGATTTTAGATTTTATATTTTAAATTAAGACTGATTGATGACTATCGGGCTTTGGCGCTTGCAGACAGTTGCATTATTTGTTTAAACTGGGATGATTGTTGTGTGGTTGTATCGATCGATAAAATAATATAAATAGCGGTCAGGTTGGGAGATAATTGGATTGTTTTGAGCAAGAGTGCGATCCTGTTTGGGGGCTTCGCTAACGACTGCAAGCAAATATCAACGAAGGGGTAACTGTGGCACATAAATGTTTCATCATTGAAATGGGGATGGGTATCGACCAGCACGGGCAGGAACCGACTGTAGCGGCGGCTAGGGCTGTACGGAATGCGATCGCCCATAATGCTCTCCTAGGTGTCTGGGAAGTGGCGGGTTTGACTGATCCGAATCAGATGATTGTTGAGGTAAAGGTGGCTGTTCCTTACCCGGAACAAGTGCGTCACGACGAAGTTTTGGCGGCGCTGCCTTTTGGTAGCAAAACTCTGATTGTGGAGCAGGGCGGGATGATTGTACCAGGAAGGGCGATCGCCTCTCTGAATGATAAAAATGATGAAATGTTAATCGCTGTGGCGGCTGTGACTGTTTTTGTGGACGCTGAGGACTAATTTTGTGTTGTTTGAATAAATCAGCCCTGAAGTGCGATCGCCCGTGAGAAAATTATGATTAATTTAGGGAAAGTGGTAGGGTGCGTCAGAGATTTTGCCTCACATAGGGGAGAAAAGGCGAGGTTCTGACGCACCCTACAAATTTAGTGGTAGTCCGATCGCACTTTCACGCGATCGGACGCTGCACGGTATTTCCGAAGCAAGTTGAGCAAACCCAACGCGCCCAAGGTGCCCAGCCAACCGAAGTTATTCGGGCGATCGGGCAAAACCTTGATATAGTAAAGCCAAAGGTATGCCAGAGAGCGGTTCTTCTCTCACAAATTTCCCCAGCGGACATCAACTATGCTGCATCGAATTCTTGCCAAAAGTCGGTATCTAATGATAATTGCTGTACTCGGTTCTTTTGTAGCCTCTGTGACGCTTTTGATCTACGGTGCCCTGGAAACGATCGCTACCATCGGCTACATTATCACTACAGGGCCGATTTCCAGCGAAAACTCTAAAACACTGATTCTGTCCTTTGTCGAAGTTGTAGATTTGTTTCTGCTAGCCACAGTATTTTATATTACGGCACTCGGACTTTACGAACTGTTTATTGACGAGCGCATCAAAGTACCAGACTGGCTAGAAATTCACACCATAGACGACCTCAAAAGCAAACTCACCAGCGTGATCGTCGTCGTATTGAGCGTATTATATCTCGGTCAGGTAGTTAAGTGGAACGGTGCGGATAACATCCTTCCCTTGGGAGCAAGTATCGCTTTAGTAATCGCTTCACTGACGTATTTTTTGAATTCGCAGGTGAAAAAGTCCAAGTCAGATTAAGGCCTGTTTGAGCAGGGAAATTACCCAAATTTTGCTGATAAAGCAAGAGCAAGAAAATGGGACTATCGGCTCACAATAAATTTTATCTAAAACCTGTTAATCACTATAGCAATCCTCGCAGGATTTGTAGGAATGCTCGTTACCAGTTCGAGGGAAAGCAGAACCCACAGGCGAGGAAGAGCGGATCTAGTCGTGTGCTGAGGCTCTTCCTCACTTGCATGGTTTCCTTTCGCTCGAACTGGGAACCACTTATTTAAATTTATGAACGGATTGCTAGAGAATTGCCATCTATCAATAGGATGAATATTATTAATTTTACGATCGCTCGAAAGTAATAATTTTACAATCGCACCAACTCAAACAGGAAGAGATTTTCCATTTTTCGATTTGAGATTGAAGAATTGAGGGATTGAGAACTCGATCGCTCAATACCTCATCTTTGGCTCGAACTGCTATAGATTTTTCATTTTTTGAGTAGAGATTTTAAATGGGAGAATCGAACGAAAGATGAGGGAGAGATATATTCCAATACGGTTCACTTAAGACAGATCCCCCCTAACCCCCCTTCCCAAGGTGGGGACAAGAATGCTCTCAAAGTCCCCCTTCTTAAGGGGGATGCGAGGGGGATCTCCGGGGCATAAATATGTTAAGTGAACCGTATTGAGATATATTTCTCATCTTTAGATAGAACTGCTATCAAAGTTGATTAAATAGCTCTTGCGACAGATGGCTGCACTATTGCTTCTTAGATATTTTTACAATAGTAAACCTTGTTACAGAATTTATGATCACTTCCTCAAATCCACTCAAACAGGTATTCCACTGCCCGGAAGAATCGAATTTTTACTCGCACTGCTTGGAAAGTTTAGTGTTAAATGCCAGCGACCAATTTAGACGTATCGTAGAGTTTGGTTCTGGTGAAGGAAGTCCAGTTATTAAGTCTTTGCTGAGAACAGATTTTAACGGGACAATACAAGGATTTGAGTTAAATAATGTAGCTTGGAAAATTGCTCAATCTAAAATTAAGCAATATCAAATCAGCGAAAAATATACGGTCAACAATTGCTCTTTTTTTGATTCGCTTTTATATCAGTCGGCAGATTGTGTTATCTCAAATCCGCCTTATTTGCCTGCGGTGGATGACAAGATTTATCAGCCGCTGTTGCACGGCGGGACTGATGGTTCGACAATTGCTAAGAAACTTTTATCTTTGGACTGCGATCGAGTTTTGCTGATGGTTTCTAGCTATTCTAATCCTGTGGGTTTGATAGATTATGCCTTGGATCTAGGCTACTCGGTGGCGAATTTTGAGATTGCACCTTTAAATTTTGGCTATTACAGTTCGGAGCCCAAGGTGAAAAGCGCGATCGCCAATCTCCGAAAACAGGGAATGGCTTTTTATTCGGAAAATATCTATCTGCTGGCTGGAGTTTTGTTTCAGAAGCAGCAAAAGTCGCAAAGAGATTTGTCGATCGAGCTAATTCAGTTATTGACTGCTTTTTAATATCTAGCCTGGGTGCGGGTGTGCCACAGACTGACGCACCCGCGCATAGCGGTTAATTTTGTTCTGCGGTTTGGATCGATCGCACTACAGCCAACCCAGCCCGATCGCCGATCGACTTCTCCTGATCGTACCCCAACACCAATTCCCACGCTTCCTGCGGGTATCTGTCAACCAGCGGTAGCGCCACCTCATCCAACATCCAGCGCCCGTGACGTTCATCTTCGCGGATGTGCAATTCCCAATAACCCATCGCGGCTTGCGAGAGGCCCAGACGCTGCGCCGCGGCTAGATAATTGCGGTAAGCGACAGGCCCCGCCACCTCAAAATAGGTGAGTCCGCCGTTGTAGCGCAGAAAATGGCGCTTGCGTTCGGTAAGCAAGAAGTTGTGGTTGATGCTGGCGAGCACTTGCCAAGGCACTAAATCGAAGTAGGCTTCCGGTTCCGTGCTCATCCCGAATTCTGCCAGCATTTGGGCAAAATAGGTCGAGTGTTTGCGGGCTAAGCGACCGCCGCCGTATTCTTCGATCAGCACCCGCGTCAGCGTTGACTGAATTTCGTTGCCAGCACCGCCGATGATCCGAGAAACGCGGCTGGCTTCCACTAAACCGTCGAAGGAGGCGATCGCCAGCAAGTGCTTGTATCCCTCTTCAGTCATCTGTTCCCGCAGGTAGCGATCGATCTCAGTGAGCTCTGGATCGACATCAGCGGCCGCGCGATCGCGCAGGGCTTGCTTGACATCCTCGATGTTTTGCAGCGCTGCAACGTCGATTTGGGCGCTTTCCCATTGCTGCCAGGGTGATTCGATGCGATCGCGCACTCCTCGCAAATAGTGCGATCGCTCGTTGTTGTAGCGGCGCAAATCGTCGTACCAAAACAAGTTGAGGCGGTTGATGCGGTAGAGCACGCGCTGCAAGAAACGGTGCGCGGCTTCGTCGCCCGGTTCCTGTTGGTAAGCTGCTTGAAGTGCATAGGCGATCGCGCTTTCAAAATCGCTGACGAGTAACGGTTTAGCCGCCACTGTCTTGTCTAAATCCTCTACCTCTAGCAAATTGACAAATTGGCGATCGGCTGCTTCATAATTTGGGAGTGCCTGCTGATTTTTGGGAAGACTCGGCGACTCAGAAGTAGAAAGTATCTCTAGGGTGTTTTGCATGGAATCAAATTATGCTAACTCAGATTATTGTGGAGCTTGCCAAAACAGCCAACCTTTGCAGATTGCTGAAGATTTTGGCTACTTGTTTTCAAGATAGCGAATCAGTCAGCCGGATACACCTTTCTATTGATAGATATTTTTGAGTTTCCCTTGTTCTCTGCTTTTCTTTTAACTAACTAATTACTTCTGACAGTCTCTTTTGGCGATCGAATAATTGGCGCTAATACTTCAGAGTCTTGTTTGGCAGGCACAGCTTCCCGCCACGCGGCGATTCCTCCCGATAGAAAAGCTAAATTAAAGCCTATTTTTTGCAATTTTTGGTAAGCTTTAACCGATCGCCCTCCCCGCGCGCAATAAAGTACAATAGTTGGCTGAGTTTGATTAGATTTGACGCTCGATCGAGCAATAGCTTGCACTTGCTTGACACCGAATCCAGCTTCAATGTCAATGAGGGGAACCAGCGGACTTTCACCGATGCGATCTTCTGCGTACTCTTCGGGCGATCGCACGTCAATCAAAATCACAGGTTTCAACTTACCCTGCTGCAATTCGGCAACAGTTATTTTTTGGGAATTCAAACTGGCAATAAAAGTAGGAATATCCATGTGATTAATTAAGGAAACTGCACTCAGAGAACTAACCGCAACTAATATCGCACCAAGCGTTACAGGCAAAGGGCGAAAATAGCGACTCATGCCTTGTTTTAATTGGTTATTTACCATTTTAATGTTTCCGAAAAACGGATAGAGTAATTGTCCGAGATAGCCAACAGGTATGCGATCGGAGACACCATATTTTCGGGGTCTTTTCCCTGCTGGCATATACAGAGTGCCAAATAGTAAATCTAAGAGTGGCAACTGAACCGCAAAGTTTTTGTTGTAAATCTCCGGAATTTTAGTGTGATGCCATTGATGAAATTGCGGGGTAGCCACAAACCATTTTAGCACTCCAAATTTGAGAGTAATATTAGCATGAATCAAAAAGGCGATCGCCGCCGAATAAAGAGCATAAACCACAAAAGTTTCTTTGCTAAATCCCAACCAGACAAGAGGCATAATTTTGCAAATCTGAGTAAAGAGTTGCTCGCAGGGATGCACCCGCACTGCTGCCAACCAGTCCATGTGTTCAATGCTGTGATGGACTGCATGAAATTGCCAAAGCCAGGGTACTTCATGGAGCAGACGGTGAGCGATATAATATGCCATATCTGAAACGATAACTGCTTCTGCAAACTGCAACCAAATAGGTTGAGAAGCTACTTTGCTTTGCAATTCTGAGTTGAGAAAATTCGTCATCAGTGACCAAGTTAGTGTCACAACAATGGCACCAAATCTGCCAATAAAGTGACCTGTAAAAAAATAGGTGACATCGGTTGCCCATCCGAGACGAAATATCTTTTGCTTGTGCAAGGAAAAGATTCTTTCTAGGGGAATGAAGATGCAGGCTAAGATGATGAAGCCTTTGACAATTTCTGGTAACATGAGCTTCTCGGTAATGTCGATATTTACTTAGTCACTTCACTACTACCAGCAGCGCAGACAGGAACATTATTCTGAAGGATAGGATTAGGCAGTTGGATCTTCCCAGGAGAATTTGCTTCACACAGAATGCCTACAGTAGTCTTGTCGTTGTTAGCTGGGGAAACAGGTAGTAAAAATACAGCCCCGACATAACTACGAATATTATTGCTACGGGATACCCCATAACTAAACGCAGCATTTTTGGTAGCTATGGCTGAATAGTTATAATTGGTTGTCTCAGTTTTAATGCCGATAGCCAAAGGATTAATGGAATTAGAAAATGCACCTTTTTCCCCAAAATAAGCTTGTTGGGCGCGGTTAATTGAGCTAACATATTGCTTAGCTTCTGACTGCATAGCTTTATACGGCCTACAACGGGCGAATTCAGGGAGGGCGATCGCAGAAAGGATTGTAATTATCATGAGTATAATAGTGAGTTCTACTAAAGTGAATCCCCCATCGTTTTTTTTGTTGCGAGTAATGTTTGTTTGTGAAAATTTTGCTTGTTTCTTGAGTTGATCGAGTCGAGGATTTATTTTAAGCAACATGATTGTTCTCCAAATGAGTTAGCAGAGTAGTTTCCAAGCAAGTCACAATTAGAGGAGATGCGCGAGCATATTTAGGTTTTAGGTAAATGCCTCATTTGAGTGCGGTGAGGTTTGTAAACCTCGCATATTGTGCTTTGCTTCTACTCTATCTCTATTAAATCACCAGGCTATTTGAGAACATGAGTGAGTTCTCATCGACTTCTCATCGACTTCTCATCGACTTTAGAAATTAGTGGTATTTAATGGTGCGACTGACTATAATTGAAGAAATGATTAGAGGAACGGTAAGTTATGGCTGTGCAGTTGCTCAAAAGACTTTTCACAGTAGAAGAATACCATCAAATGAGTAAAGCTGGGATTCTTTCGGAGGGCGATCGCGTAGAATTGATCGAAGGAGAATTTGTTGAAATGGCCGCTATTGGAACTCGTCATGCTTCCTCTGTGAGGCGCTTAGCCAGACTGTGCAGCCAAATTCCCGAAAATTTGGCTACTTTTGATGTGCAGAACCCCGTCCAGTTGAGCGATCGCACTGAACCGCAACCCGATCTAGTATTGTTACAACCTCGCGCCGATTACTATTCAACCGCCCATCCCCTACCATCGGAAGTTTTGCTGTTAATAGAAGTAGCTGACACTTCAATAGATTATGACAGAGATGTGAAACTTCCTATTTATGCCCGATCGCAAATTCAGGAAGTCTGGATCGTCAATTTACAGGAAAATTGCTTGGAAGTATACCGCCAGCCAACGGTTAACGGTTACAGTGTAATTCTCAGGTTTTGGCGGGGCGACGAAGTTTCGCCGCTGGCATTTCCAGAATTTGTAGTTAGTGTGGATTTGGCGATCGGCTAAATTGGGATTATTTGCATTCTAGGCGATCGCGAAAATACTCCTCATACAAACTGCATCTCGCACTGCAATAATTTCCCTCCAGTTTCACCAACCCCATACTATTTAATTTAAACCCTAATTCTAACTTCAATCTAACCGGATTTGAGACACTCACAACCTCTCTCATCGCCTCGATTAATTCTGGATATTTTTCTAAATTCCACAAATGCCGACGCAAATGATCGCTGTAAATTCCTGCCTCCGTTGTCGCCGATTTAAGCAAATTATTTAAAGTCACATCTTGACAGACAATGCGATACATAGCCAGCCGCACTAAATAGGGATGTCCTCCCACTAACGCCATCAATTCCTCAACTTCTACCGCATTCCAATTCAGTCCGTGTCGCGCTGCTAACTCTTGCACTTGCTGCGAACTAAACTCCGACAATTCGATCGGCAATCCGACATTAAACGGCGATTTGTTCACATCCAGCGGAATATAAACTTCGGTGGAATGTACCACAATTAAACGAAACTTTTTCCAAATATCTCGCCGTTTTGCTTCTTCGTGCAAAGCGCGCAATAACCCAAAAAAGTCATCGGCAATTTCCGGCGATTCAAACAGGCGATCGCTCTCATCCAAGCCTAATGTCAGAGGTGGTGACGATTCCGACAGCAAATACTGTTCAAAGAAAGCTTTACAGCACTGATTGCTGCCAATCAAATCTGCTAATTCCCAGCATTTAGGTAACTGATCCAGCATTCCCAACTCTTGACCGACGCTAGCACAAAACCACTGCAAAAATGTATCTGAATTCGCGAAAACTCTCCTATTTGCTAGCTGAAAACTCAGCGCTACCGTGCGAGAACCTTGCGCTTCTGCATGATGCAAAATCCGCGCCATCAATGAAGTTTTGCCCATCTGTCTGGGTGCTTTGATGCGGATCAGGGCTCCCGGTTGGGCGATCGCCTCGTAACAGCGGGATTCTATCGGAGGGCGATCGACATAAAAGTGAGAAACTAAATCTACTTGTCCTCCCGGCAATTCTGGCGCTGCTGCTGGTATGGGTTGAATTATCGAATTTTTTGTGCTAGGAATTTCGCTCAAATTGACAGCTAATTCATGGTCTGCATTTAAGGATGTGCGACCTTCTTTAACTACGGTTAAAATTTCTGAAATTAACTTTGATGAGTCGGCCGCACACCGCCAATGCCAAGACTGGACTCCTGCTAAATAATGCAATAAATCAAAAGAAAATGGTGCATTTAATTCAATGCAAATTGGTAATATGGCTGGTTTTTTATTAGTGAAACTGTGCAATTCTTGGGCTAGCTGTACTTGTTCTAATATCATTTCGCTAGCGGCATATTCTGCGGATATCGGTAACAGCAAATAATCGCAAAGCTTTAAATATGAGTTATCTTTGCTGCTGTTGTTAACTAAAAAGACTTCGTGGCTAGCAAAAGTCAAAGCTTGGTGCAATTGTTGAATCAGGGTGTGGTTTGGGTTCGATCGCGCGTAAGCGTTGCCCGCCCCTACGGGAGGCTGATCAACGAAGAGGATCGCAATTTTGGCTATTTTGGCTGCGATCGACTGTGTTTCTACCGATTCGCACTGAGTCTCAAAATCGGCTATATCGCGCCATTCCTGGCCCAAGCCGCGACAAATTTCGATGAAATTAGCATAATCCACAGGTTTGCCATTCAGGAAATGACTGACAGTAGATTGGGCTATCCCTAAATCCTCAGCCAAGATTTTCTGACTGGGAAAGCCATTTCTCAGCAGAGACGATTTAACTGTGGGAATGTACTGGAGATGCAGCCTGAGCGATCGAGGCATTGGTTATAACGATCGAGACATTGAAACCATCATAAATGCCTATTGTCCCTAAAGTCGATAAAAAGTCGATGAAAAGTCGATGAATTCTCAAATAAGTCACTCGTCAACTCAAATAGTGGCCTGATTAGATGAGAAATAACAACGTTGGATCGCATCAAAACGAGGTAAAAGCATTGTGTATTCTCTCCTAATTTGTTCGCTAGCATCAGCTACAGATCAACCAGGTTGCGCCATCACACCGCCGATATTGTTGCTGGGAGTTGCGCTAAGTGCGATCGATCTATTCATTCTCACAACTCACCCGCCCAGATAAAATTGCGATCGTAAACATAGAGGAAAAAATACCATGCGTCAACAAAAGTCTAAGTCAAATAGCATTTTACTCCAGGTTTTTAGCGGTTTACTCAAGGTTGGTGGATGCTTATTGCTTGCGTACATTGGATTGATTGCATTTTTCACCCTGTTTGTCATGCCATTATTTTTTTCTTTTGGAATTAGGGATAAGCAAGTTGAGATATTGCTAGGGTTATCTGCAAGTATGGTAACTAATTCTAAGCAGGTGGAAGGCAAACAGTTTGTTGGTTCAATGAACAGAGTCCAGCAAACTTATTTTTACGAAAATAATGCTTTAGCCACTTCTGTTGATGCTTTAGGACTTGGCATTAAAACAGAAACTAACAACTACAAATATTCAACTCATACCACTGAAACAGCAGCATTTAATTATGCAGTTGCCAAGGACAAGACTCTTAAAAATTATGTCGGCGGTGTCTTTCTAGTTCCTGCTCAAAAATTAGATCCAAACGCCCGTCGAGATGAAATGATGACTGTAACCATACTTTGCGAAACTGAAAAGCGCCCTTTCTTTAGAGTTAAACGAACAGATGAGCCGGATGAGCAAGCAGAACCAATTTATCAAAATGGAGAGGTTATTTGCGGTAAAGGCACAACAGAATTGACCAGATAATCTAACTAAGCAATTTCCAGAATATTTCAGCTTGATAACTGATACCATAACCAGGTTTTTCATCTCCTTTATTCTTTAATCGGCGCAGGCCGATTTTGTTTGTGTAGTAGCGGTTTCAACCGCCGATTGTTATGGAATTAAAATGCTGTACCTGTACCGATATCGTTTGTAAGTCCGACAGTCCGACAGGGAATTAATTCCCTGTCTCATAGTGAAAGTCCTCTCAAAGAGGACTGAAGAGCTAATTAAATAAACCTTTTAATCCTCAATTTTAAATCTAAAAACTCCAATCTCAAATCAATAATTACCAATCTCAAATCTCAAATCTCAAATTGATAGTCGGTTTTAACCGACTTTCGCATTGAGGCAGGGGTTTAAACCCCTGCCTCAATGCGCGTTTGACCTTAAATTGACTGCTAAACGTCCCCAAAGTCGATGACAAGTCGATGACAAGTCGATGAATTCTCAAATAACTCACTCACCAACTCAAATAGCGGCCTGATTAGATTAGAAATAACAAGGTTGAATCCCATCACAACGAGGTAAAAGCATTGTGCATTCTATCCTAATTTGGTCGCTGGCGTCAGCCACTAATCAACCAACTTTCGCTTTCACACCGCCGATGTTTTGGTTTGTGCTGGGAGTTGTGCTAAGTGCGATCGATCTATTCATCCAAAAAACTCAGCCCCAAAAATACAGGTTTTACCTGCTGATGATGGGAGTTGCTGCTCTAATTTCATCCTTTATTTTGTGGAGAGGATCAGTCGCATTTGAGTTTAGTTGGGCAAATGTAATGTATGAAGATTTTGACTGGCAGATATCCTACTGGATGGGAATAGCCCTCGCGCTGAGTATCTGGATTCGACCAATTTTCATTGTTCGCAAAAAGTTTGTGATTCCCGAAGCAACATCAGCAACAACTATCTCAGAAATTTTATCTGGAGAAATCGGAATGGTGATTTATGAAGGTGCTTCGTGGAAAGCTCGCAATGAAGATAACCAAGTAATCGCACCCAGACAAAAAGTATACGTTTTGCGTCGCGAAGGCAACACGCTGATTGTGATACCTGACAGATTAATTAACATCAACAGCTAAATCCGGGTTTGTTGATTCCTCAATCAATCGGCGATTGAAATCGCTTCTACACAAACAAAGTCCGCCTTCGCGGACTAACAAATCAACTTTCAACTGTCAACTATTTACCAGGAGATTCACTATGTATCAGTATTTTTTGATGGTGTTGTTTGCAATCACCGGAGTATCTTTAGTCAGCAGCGTGAAAATCGTCCGTCAAGGAGATGAAGCCTTAGTTGAAATTTTCGGAAAGTACGATCGCAAAAAACTCGAACCTGGCTTGACATTTCTGATTCCGTTTGTCGAAACAGTCGCCTATAAACAAACTCTGCGGGAGCAAATGTTAAAACTGCCACCGCAACAATGTGCAACTAGCGATCGGGTTTTTGTTACCCTTGATTTTATTGTTTACTGGCGAATCATTGACTTAGAAAAAGCTTCTTACAAAGTGCAGAACCTCAAGGAAGCTATGTTCAATATGCTGATTCTTTCGATTCGGACTCAGATTGCTAAATTAACCGTCGAGGAACTTCATACAGTTCGTCATCAACTCAATAATACTTTAGTGGAGGAGTTGGATACAACCACCGATCCGTGGGGTGTGAAGTTTACGAGGGTGGAATTGCGCGATTTTGCGATCGGCACTAAAGCGATTAAACCCGAATATTCCGACAAAAAAGAAGCACAAAAGTTGCGATATTAGGAATTACTATTTCCTTGTTTTCCTCGTTCCAAGTATCTGCCCATCCCTGACAACGAACACGCGCTTTCCCACATTCCAGCAGGGGTTTAAACCCCTGTCTCAAAGCGAAAGTCCTCTTTAGAGGACTAAGAAGAAGACTTTTAAACTCATAGTCCTCTTCAGAGGACTTAAGCTTTGAGACAGGGAATTCATTCCCTGTCGGACTGTCGGATTATCGGTTTTATTAGAAACACAAAGAGTACACTACCATGAGTCAAGAAAAATTTCAGTTATCTAGCCTTTCACTTTATCGTTACGAATGCTTGTTGTTTTTAATCTACGTCGGAGTAATTGGCGTGCTAGCTAGCCCCTCATTTATTAACGTAACGAGGAAATTCTGGAGATGACATCGGAACCAAAACAGTATCTTAGCTCAATGAACAGAGAACAAACAGCCTATTTTACTCAAAAAAACTCTTTTGCTAATTCTGTTGAAGCGTTGGGAACAGGCATTCAAACTGAAACCCCAAATTACAACTATTCAGTTCGCGCCAGCAAGCAAGCAGCATTTAATTATGGAGTATCCAAGCACCCCAAAAGTACAAGTTATGTGGGCGCTGTCTTTGTAGTTCCTGCTAAAGAAGTTGAACCAAATGCTGCCCAACATGAACTCAAGGCAATAGCCATATTGTGCAAAGCTGATTCTCTCGGTTCAATTCAACTGGCAGAACCCACTTATCAAAATGGTAAAACTGCTTGTGGCAAAGGCACGATAGCAGTAACAGAATAATCGAATTCCAGGGCGGATAATGACAGCCGATTACGAGCTCAAATCGGCATTTAATTCACTATTTAAGGACTCAAGTCCTTACTACAAACAGAGAGGAGAAAATACCATGAGTAAACGAGATTATAATTCACCTAGCTTTTTACCCAAGGGTTGCGGATGTTTAGTGCTTTTGATATTGCTTACACCAGTAATTGGTGTTTTAGTTTTATCATTTTTTGTGTGTGGTAGTACAAATAAGGCCAAGCAATCGGAAGGCAAACAGTATATTAGTTCAATGAACAAAGGTCAGCTAGCCTATTATGCAGAAAACAGTGCTTTTAGCAATTCTGTTAATGCTTTAGGACTTGGGCTTAAAACCGAAACAACCAACTACAAATATTCACTTCGCGCCACAAAGCAAGCAGCATTTAATTATGGAGTATCCAAGCACAAAACAGAAAAAAGTTATGTCGGCGGTGTCTTTTTAGTTGACGCTGGAGAGGCAAAAACAACTTACTCTATATTGTGCGAAGCTGATTCTCCCGGTACAATTAAACCACCAGAACCAATTGATCAAAATGGCGAGGTTATTTGCGGTAAAGGTACAACATTAGTGGCCAAATAATCTAATTAGAACCAAGATCAATTCCTGACTACAAACAGAGAGGAGACAATACCATGAGTCAACATGATTTTAAGCCAGCTAGCCTTTTCTATAAGCGTCCTTCTAAGTCAGCTAGAATTTTATATAATAGTTGTGGATGCTTAGTGATTTTAATGATCCTTACAGCGATCGCTCTACCATCTTATCTGAATAGCGTAAATAGGGCTCCGCAATCGGAAGCAAAACAGTATGTTAGTTCGCTGAACAAAGGTCAGCAAGCTTATTATGCAGAAAAAAATGCTTTTTCCACTTCCATTGAAGCTTTAGAACTTGGACTTAAAACAGAAACCACCAACTACAAATATTCACTTCGTGTGACAAAGCAAGCTGCTTTTAATTATGGAGTATCCAAGCAAAAAAAAGCAAAAAGTTATGTGGGCGGTGTGCTTCTAGTTCCTGTTTATCCCAATGATCCTAAAGATGCGATGACAACATCATCCATATCCATCTTGTGCGAAGCTGATGCTCCGGGTACAATGAAACCAGCGGAACCAACTTATCAAAATGGCAAGCTTATTTGCGGTCAAGACACAACTCAAGTGACAAAATAATCTAACTATAGGCAACATTATGACAGTCGATTACCAATATCAAATCGGCGGCAGTCTCCCGCAAGATGCACCTACTTATGTAATGCGTCAAGCTGACTCGGAACTTTATCAAGCCCTGAAAGCTGGAGAGTTTTGTTACGTGCTCAATTCCCGACAAATGGGCAAATCCAGCCTATTAGTTCAAACTGTACAAAAGCTCTCGGCCGATCGCATTTCTTGTGCTACGATCGACCTTTCGGACATTGGCAGCCAGCAAGTCTCTCTGGATAAGTGGTACGGCGGCGTCGCTTACAAGCTTTTGTGCAGCTTCAACCTATTTAACGCCGTCGAGTTTATGGCTTGGTGGCGGGAGAGAGAGTTGATGCCGCCCGTGCAGCGTTTAGGAGAGTTAATTGAGGAGTTGCTGCTGGCAAAAATTGCTCAACCTATTGTAATTTTTATTGATGAAATTGATAGTATTCTCAGTTTCCAAGAACCGCTAGATGATTTTTTTGCGTTAATTAGAGCTTGCTACAACAAACGCGCTCACAAATCAGAATACCGGCGGTTAACTTTTGCTTTGCTGGGAGTAGCTTCGCCGTCTGATTTGATTTCAGATCCAATCCGCACGCCGTTTAATATTGGTTTGGCTATTGAATTGTACGGCTTTAATTTACAGGAAGCTCTGCCTTTAGCTAAGGGATTTGATGGAAAAGTTGACAATCCTCAAGAGGTTTTGCAAGAGATTTTGGATTGGACGGGAGGGCAACCATTTCTGACTCAAAAGCTTTGCAAAATTATACTTCAAAATATCAAATGCTTAGAAGATGCTTCTACTATTTATGGTGCAATGGAGGAAAGAAGGACTGAAGTCCTTACTACGAACCTGGAGGAAAGAAGGACTGAAGTCCTTACTACGAACCTATTCATTGCTGAGATAGTGCAATCTCAGATTATTGATAATTGGGAATCATCCGATGAACCGGTACACCTTAAAACAATTCGCGATCGCCTTTTGAGAAGTCAGCACCGCGCTAGTAGGTTATTGGGATTGTATCAAAAAATCTTGCAAGTCGATCCCCCCCAACCCCCCTTAACAAGGGGGGAGAAAATGCAAGTCGATCCCCCCCAACCCCCCTTAACAAGGGGGGAGAAAATGCCAGAATTCCCCTCAGTCAAATTAACCAGGAATGAGGAACTTTCAGAACCCCCCTTGTTAAGGGGGGCAGGGGGAATCGGGGCCGATGATACTCCCGAAGAAACAGAATTGCGGCTGAGCGGATTAGTGGTAAAACGAGGTGGCAAATTAACCGTATCCAACCGCATTTATGCAGCTATATTCAATCAAAACTGGGTAGAAAAAGCACTCGGCGACTTGCGCCCCTATGCGGAATCCCTAACAGCATGGATAGCATCAGATTGTCAAGACGAATCTCGCTTGTTGCGCGGTCAAGCGCTGGAAGAGGCTAGAGAGTGGTCGGCAAATAAGAGCTTGAGCGCGCAAGATTATCAATTTTTAGGTGCTAGCCAAGAAGCGGAATTTGCCCGATTTCGCGATCGCGAAAAACAAACTAAAGCTGAAATGGAGCAACTGCGCCGCGAAAAAAAGTTACTAGAGGAACTAGCAGAAGCACAAAAACAGAAAAGAATTACTCAATATAAGTTATGGCGCGAGTACAACCTCAGATTAGCAACTATTACAGGGGCCGCAGGAATATTAATATCAATCCTGATTGTAGCATTTTGGGTGAAACCGTCAATCGAAGAAGGAAATAACAAAATTCTGACTCTCAGTGTATTATCAGAAACGCTATTTGCTGCTGGCAAAAAAGATGAAGCTTTGCTAGAAAGCATCAGGGCGGCTACTGAAATTAAGCGATCGCTCGGAGTGAGTTCAGAAATTCAGACGCGAGTGGCGATCGCCCTAGAACAAATAGTTTACAGCTTTCGGGAACGCCGCCACTTACAGGGTGAAACCAGTACCCTTGCTTTCGTCAGTTTCAGCCCCGACAGTCAGATACTGGCTACACCTAACGATGACAATACTATCAAACTTTGGCAAACTAATGGAACTTTGCAAGCAACACTGACAGGGCATACAGATAAAATTATAAGTGCAATCTTCAATCCTAGCAGTCAAATAATTGTCTCCGCCAGCGACGACCAAACTGTCAAAATTTGGCAAAACAACGGAAAATTGATGCACAATTTAAAAGGACATAGCGCTAAATTAACCAGCGTTTGTTTGAGTCCAGATGGTAAAATTATTGCTTCAGCAAGTACCGATGGAACTCTTAAGCTATGGCAAATAAACGGTGCAGAATTTTTAACTTTAAAAGTGGAGCGAGGTTGGATAACCAGTGCTAGTTTTAGCCCAGACGGTCAGATACTTGCTGCGGCTAGTACTGATGGCACTGTTAAACTTTGGAGTTTGACAAAGGTTGTGGAACAATTGCAAAAACAGCAGTCAATCGAGGCAAGTAGGGATATCAAATTGCTCAGAATTTTACACATAGAAAGTGATAAAATTATGAGTGTAAGTTTCAGTCCCGACGGTGAAATGCTAGCGGCTGCAAGTGCTGGGGGAACTGCAAGACTTTGGAGCAAAGACGGCACGCCGGTGAGTATTTTGCAACATACAAGTGGATTGACAAATATTAGCTTTAGTCCCGACAGTCAAATGTTGCTATCTGCAAGCACAGACAAAATGGTGAGGTTGTGGAAAATTGATGGCACATTGATCGGAACTTTAAAAGGTAACAAGGATGCTGTTTGGAGTGCGAGTTTTAGTCCTGACGGTAAGGCGATCGCTAGTGCTAGTGCTGACGGTACGGTGATGCTGTGGAATTTTAATCTTGACGATTTGTTGGTGCAGGGTTGCAAGGTTGCCCGCAATTATTTTCAGACAAATCCGATCGCAAATCAAAACAATCGCTACCTCTGCGACGGGATTGGAACTCAGTCAGTCGATTTGAGATTTTAGATTTACTCCACAGATAAATCTGGGAGTTTGAAACTTGGTCTAAGATGTAGCAGCTAATAAATAATAGGTCAGGGCGATCGGTGTATTCAACTCAAGAGCAAAAGTATCAGAATTTGGAAAAAGAGTTAAGGGGCGGCGCGATCGCCCTTGGTGGCGTTTTATGCACGGGTACTCTCTGGTATTGGCAAGTAGAAAAATGGTCTTTGCTGGATGCAGTTTATATGACTGTATTTACTTTAGCAACTGTCGGCTATGGCGAAATTCACCCCCTGGGCAGCCGCGGGCGAATGTTTACCATGTGTTTGATTTTGATGGGTGTGATGGTGATTGGTTATATCGTTAACCGCTTTACAGAAGCGCTGATTCAAGGGTATTTTCAAGAAGGAGCAAGAATTAGGCAGCAGTGGCGTTTGGTAGATTCTTTGATCGGACATTATATTCTCTGCGGTTTTGGGCGCACCGGCCGGCAGATTGCCTTGGAATTTGAAGCAGAAAAAATCCCTTTTGTGGTGGTAGATTTGGCGATACATTCGATCGAGGCTGCCTTGGCGCTGGGGTACAAGGCGGTGCAGGGAGACGCGACGCTGGACGAAATTTTGCTGAATGTGGGGATCGATCGCGCAATTTGTATCGTAGCAGCTTTGCCATCGGATGCTGAGAATTTATACACTGTGCTGTCGGCGAAAACTCTGAATCCGAAGGTAAGGGCGATCGCCCGCGCCACCACAGAAGAAGCTGTAAAGAAGTTGCAGCGGGGCGGCGCCGATGCCGTCGTATCCCCCTACATTACCGGAGGCAAACGGATGGCAGCGGCTGCTTTGCGCCCTCAAGTGATGGATTTTTTAGATGGGGTTCTGACGGGAACCGATAGTTCTTTTTACATGGAAGAATTTCTGGTAGATCCGAATAGTTGTGTTTACGTCGGAGAAACTTTGAGAAATGCCAAATTGCGATCGCAATCCGGGGCCTTAGTTTTAGCAGTGCGGCGGGCTGACGGCCATTTGATTGTGGGGCCAACTGGAGAAACTGCGATCGAAGGAGGAGATATGCTGATTTGTTTGGGTACTGCTGAACAATTGCGAGCCCTGAATCAAATCCTCAGCCCGCTGAGTTCTCGCGTCCCTCGCCCTCCGAAGTAATAGAGCCGAGTTATGTGGGGCTTGTTATGGGGAGTCGCCTTGTCAGAAGATTGAGTGGCAGTTTAAGGGGATGCAGGGCTGTGGGAGGCATGGGTTAAGGTTGCGATCGGAGTGTCCTCATTGTGGGGCGCGGTTTAAGGTGTCGGCCCTTTGGGTGGATGGCCAGTGTCAGCATTGTTTTCTGGAGTTTGGGGAAATGGTGAAGTATCAGAAGTATTTATAATTTCTTTGACTTGGAGAATTTTTTCATAGTCTTCTCGAGTCAGTGGACAATCAATCAAATCTAAAAATTGTTGCTTTGCTAAAAAACACTGTTTCGCCATTTGACCCAAAAGATTATCAGGAATATCTTTCATCTTCTTTGTATGGCTTGTTTTAGTTTTTACTGCTGTTTTTTTGCCGTCTCGGGTAAAGTAAATGAAATAATGATGATCTCCTTCTGACTCTTGAAATCCCTTTTTTAATAATCCAGACTCAACTTTTGATTTCGGGCGTGGCATTCTAGACCTCTTCAATTTGGTTGAGTAACTGCTTTCTTAAATGTTGAGCATCTGAGGCTAGATCCTCAACACTCGCTTTGGCATATTCATCCCACATCATCACAATTTGTTCATTAATTTCATTAATTAAATCATCACGAGTATAAGCAAAAACGTCAATCCCTATGTTAGGTTCTTCAACAACAAATAATTGACTGGTATCTTCATCCATTTTAGGGGTCAGTCTTAGGGGATTTTTGCAAATAAGCTTTCTATCTAACCAGGAAATTTCTCGCAGAATAATGGGAGATAGTTCTACAGGTTCTATTCTGGTAACATCTGTTAGTTTAGTAGGATGACCATCAGCATCCAAAGTAAACTGACCTGTTACCTGGATTGGCAGGCGACGATTTTTAATCATTGAATCTTCTAACTCTTCCAGGTAAAAACATTCGATTTCCTGATGAGTAGGTGGATACTTTAAAACTACCGTGTGTTTATCAAAGTCAATGCGAATTAGTTCTCCTGTGACTGTCATTACAGTATCTTCAGAGGATTCTTGATTGAGCCAATCATTGATATAAGCGGTAGATTCGTTGGTGAGATTTAATTCAGGTCTATCAGCTAGTGAAAATCCTAAACTCCAATTTTCTCCGGCTTTTGGTAGGATTCTTTTACTTTCTAATAAAGCTCTATTCCTGAGTTTAGAATCGGGGAAAATATCCTGAACTTGGTTAAAGTTTGAATGGATTAAACTGGAAAAAAATTCCTCCAGTTTGTCCATAATTGCTGTATAATTGCCCACGTGACTATTAAAACCTGAGTTCAGCACAACTGGAAGGGTATAGCTTCCAGGTTGAGGAATGCTAGCACGTAAAGCATAACGCTGCTGCATTTCCAAAGGCACTTTAAATCGTTGTTTCACTGTCCCTTTTTCTTCGACAGTAGCGAGTAGGTAAATAATTTGTTGCAATCCACCTAGAACACGCACTAAAATTTCGATGGGGACTTCACAATTCTCCATTTCCTGACCCATCAAGCGGATAGTGGCTTTTGCTTCTGGGGGTTGTGCGAGAGACATTTTTCTATATAGTGGCTTTTATTGTTTCTTAATCTTAACCTAAAAAAGGCTTAAAAGCTAAATTTTTTTTCTGGTATCTCTAGCCTTGTATCTCTGACAAGGCGCACTATTCCAACAGAGGCAATAGCACTCCCAACACAGGCAATAGCACTCTCGTTCTCCCCTGCTAACCTACTTGCCAAATGCTGTATCCGATATAACCATACCGGAATCACAGGCTCACCTGTTTTCAGTCATACGATCGCCCTCGACCTATCAAACTTTACCATTTGGAGCGATCGCACCCTACTTCTTTACTCTCTCACGCGATCGCCCATAAATCACATCCAACCACACCGACACAACAAACTTACCCGTCAAAATCCAGATCCAGCGCCTCGCGGAACAGCTAACCCCCAGAATACCCAAAGGTCGAAATTTTTTAAAGCCGATGGTGGGATTTGAACCCACGACCGTTCGATTACGAATCGAATACTCTACCCCTGAGCTACATCGGCACAAACAACTTTTGACTATAGCATAACTTCGATAAAAAAGCAAGAAGCTGTAGAATTAAATTCAAAACTCCACAACTCCTAACTCAGAACTTGTTAAACAACCAGTTCCCCGTCATTTGAGCCGGCTCTGGCCCCGGAATAAACCAAACCCCGCTGCATATCCAGCGTCAGCATAGTGCCGTCCCGAATTATTCGCATCGCATTCTCCACACCCACCATCACTGGCACGCCCAAGCGCAAACCGATAATCGCAGCGTGAGAAGTCAAACTTTCCTCCTCCGTCACCACACCAGCGGCTTTGCGAATCATCTCCACAAAATCGGCGCTGGTGCGCTCCACTACCAAAATGTCGCCAGCGCGGAAATTCGCCACATCCGTAGCAGTGCGAGCAACCCTGGCCATCCCGCTTACCGAGCCCAAACCGACACCGGTGCCTTTGCCTAAAACCGCTGTCACTACTTCAACTTTGATCAAATCCGTCGATCCGGCAACCCCTTGCAGAGTACCGGCGGTCATCACCACTAAATCTCCGTCGGACAATAATTCTTTTTCTTGGGCGACATTGATCGCAGATTGAAATGTCTGGCCTGTGGAGGGCAAATCTAGCACCAACAGGGGTTTTACTCCCCAGACTAATTGCAGTTGTCGGGCTACGTCTACGTGGGGAGTAATTGCCAAAATTGGAGTTTTTGGTCGAAATTTGGAGACATTGCGGGCTGTAGAGCCGGTTTTGGTCAGCGTCATAATCGCTGCGGCGTTTAACTGTTCGGCGATTTGGCTGACTGCTTGGCTGATGCCGTTGGTGATCGATCGACCAACATCTTCTACATTTCTAATATTGCCCCTAATTCCTTCCCTCTCGATGCGGACGGCAATTCTCGCCATCGTCGCCACCGCTTCCACAGGAAAGTTGCCGACAGCGGTTTCATTGGAGAGCATTACCGCATCAGTTCCGTCCAGAATGGCGTTAGCCACGTCGGAAATCTCGGCGCGGGTAGGACGGGGATTGTTGACCATGCTGTCGAGCATCTGGGTAGCGGTAATTACCGGAATCCCCATGCGGTTGGAAGTCGCAATCAGCCGCTTTTGCAAAATCGGCACGTCTTCGGCGGGTAGTTCCACGCCCAAATCGCCGCGGGCGACCATCACGCCGTTGCAAAGGGCGAGAATTTCTTCCATTTGTTCGATCGCCTCGTGCTTTTCGATCTTAGCAATCACCGGTACTTGCTTACCCGCACTGGCAATCAGTTCTTTAATTTCGAGCATATCCTGGGGATTCCGCACGAAACTCAGGGCTACCCAATCGACACCTTGGTCGAGGCCGAACATTAAATCTTTGCGGTCTTTATCAGTCAGCGCCTTAATTGACAGGTATACTCCCGGAAAATTCACGCCTTTGTTGTTGGAAAGCGGCCCACCAACGACAACGCGGCAGTAGAGTTCTCCCGCGCCACGGTCTACTTTTTCGACGCGCATTTCCACTTTCCCGTCGTCGAGCAGAATCGTGGCTCCCTCTGGGACTTCCGAAGCTAGGGTTTCGTAGGTGACGGAAGAAATGAGCTCTGTGCCGACAACCGGGCGGCTGGTCAAAATGAAAGGATCGCCGTTTTTGACAACTATAGAGCCTGTTTCAAAGCGCCCTAAACGAATTTTTGGGCCTTGGAGATCCTGGAGGATGGCGACCGGCTGGTTGAGTTCAAAGGAGGTTTGCCGGATTAAGCGAATGCTGCGCTGGTGGTCTTCTTCTGTTCCGTGGGAAAAGTTGAGTCGCAAAGTTGTCGCACCAGCTTCTATGAGGTTCCGCAGCACTTGTGGGTTGGATGTGGCTGGGCCAATGGTGGCGACAATTTTAGTTCGGCGTAGGGCTTTTGACGGTTGCATGAATTGAGATGGGGTGGCTGGAGGATTTCTTGTTTAAATTTCGGCTAACGTTTCATCTTTTACTACAAGGAATGACGCTAGTCTCAAGTCTTAAAAATTTTGATAGTGGTCAAAACAGCAGGCATTGACCAATATATACAATATCTGACTTTTTACCGATCGGTAATCTTTTCTTGGCGATCGCCCTTTTTTGAAAATATTTCCGATTCCAGGCTTGACATAAATACAGATATACCCATTTATTTGAGTTGGGCTGCTCTGCCCTTTGACTAATCTAGCATTGGTATGGTTTCCGAGCAGCAATACTTTGCTTGTGGTGCAGGCGCTAGTGTCTTCTGAGCCAACTCAGTTTTTTTACCAAACTTTACTATTTGGAGACTTGATATCTTATACTACGCAAGGGTGAAATATTAAGGAGTGTTAACAAAGATGTCGGAGGCAGGACGGCCACTGACAGTGCCGAAAGAGTTTCTGAGTCCTCCGGGTGACTTGAATCCGACGCTGCTGTTGTTTTTGAGTGCATTAGCGATTATCGCGATTTCCTTTGTGGGTTACTGGTACGGAAACTGGCCAGATTGGTGTTGTTTTTCGCTGAACGTGCTGGCCTTGCATATGGCCGGAACAGTCATTCACGATGCGTCTCACCATTCAGCGCATCGCGATCGCACAATTAACGCTATTTTGGGACATGGTAGCGCGCTGATGTTGGGCTTTGCTTACCCCGTATTTACGCGGGTACATATGCAGCATCACGCCCACGTCAATGACCCAGAAAACGATCCAGACCATTATGTCTCTACTGGCGGGCCTCTGTGGTTGATTGCTGCAAGGTTCTTTTACCACGAGATTTTCTTCTTTAAGCGTAAACTGTGGCGGAAATACGAACTTTGGGAATGGTTTTTTAGCCGCTTGTTTGTAATCGGAGTGGTTTATATCTCAATTCAATACGACCATTTGGGTTACGTGCTGAATTTCTGGTTTTCTCCTGCTTTGGTGGTGGGATTAGCCTTGGGGTTATTTTTTGATTATTTGCCGCACCGTCCGTTTCACGAGCGCGATCGCTGGAAAAATGCCAGAGTATATCCAAGTCCAATTCTGAATATTTTAATTTTGGGGCAGAACTATCACCTGATTCATCATTTGTGGCCTTCAATTCCTTGGTACAATTACCAGCCAGCTTACGAAGCTGTGAAGCCGCTATTAGATGAAAAGGGTTCTCCTCAAAGTCTGGGAATATTGGAAGGTAAAAAGGATTTTTGGAGTTTTATATATGACATCTTTTTAGGGATTAGGCTGCATCACAAGAAGGCTAATGATTGACGAAAAATCCGGTTTCTTTGAGAAGCCGGTTTTTTTGCGAAGGAACAGGGAAGAAGGAAGAAGGAAGAAGGAAGAGGGAAGAATTAAATTTTCGTGACTTTCCTCACAATCTCACAACTGACGCACCTCTGGAATAGATGGTGCGGAGCGAATTAGATTAGGAGTAATGACAAGCTAAAGCTAAGTTTTCGAGTTCATCACTACCACCAATTGATCGAGGTAAAATATGATCTATCGTAAATAAAGTAGAGCTACTTTCTTCGGCAGAATGGCAATACTCACAAAAAAAACTAGCCCTACTTCTTACTAAATTTCGAGTAGTACGGTTTATGGACATGAGGCTGCTATAACTTTAGCGTTAATTAAGGTAAAAATCCGATCCAGTTCTAGTAAGCTTGCTAATTCTACAACCTCTTCTGAATTTAAAACATTAGCCTTTTTTCCCTCTGCCAGTTCTTCCAATCTAGCTTGCAGATTTTCGGTAAATTTGAATAAGCAAAGATTTCTGACTTTCTGAATTGATATGTCACTATCAATCCAGTAGGAAGGTTGTACCATAAGTTCAGCTATCATGGTTATTTAATGATTTAATTACTAATTTTAAACACTAATTATACCATAAAATTGACTCAATTTTATTTCTTTTGGGTTAATTTTTATAAAGTTTATAGAGGATCGTTTGTAGAGAAACGGAAGAGCGTCTGTATCGTTTCCCATTTCTGAAAAGTGGGCTAACTCAGTTAAAAATAAACCCACCGTTGCTGGTGGGTTAACTCTTGAATCAATCAAAAAGTGATTTTCTTATTTTTCTGCGGCAAGCGCGACGGCTAAATTCCAATCGGGGCGCAAATTTTGAGCTCCGCGCAAATAAGGATGATAAATTTCGGTATGTGCCGGCCAATTGATGTGAATTAAAAAGCGGATGCAGCGTTCTAAAGAACCCTTAACGTGCATTTGTTGGACATCCAACAAAGGAACATTGCACCAGCGGGGACGTTCGCGGGCGATCGCGGCCGGAAAGACAGCATCCAAATCGCGGGTGACTGAAAACGTAGCACTAATCATTAATTCCGGCTCTAAATTATTTCTTGTTTCTAATTCATCTAACAATTCTCTCACCGATTCTCGAATTGCTTCTACCGAATTCTCGCTGGCAGTTGTTGCCCCGCGAATCGCCCGCACTTGCCATTCCACGCAAATATTCTCCATTTTTTTGTCAGTTGTCAGTTGCTAGTTGTCAGTTGTCAGTTGTTAGTTGTTAGTTGTTGGTTGTTAGTTGTTAGTTGTTAGTTGTTAGTTGCAATTACCAATTACCAATTACCACTGCCAACTGACTACTGCCAACTGCCAACTGCCAACTGCCAACTGACTACTGCCAACCGCCAACTGCCAACTGACTATTAAATCACGGGCGATACAGCCACAGCGGTAAACCGCTAGTAGAAAGCTCGAATTCCAGCAAGTTTTTGTAAGCTGAAAGCCCGGATGTATCCAGACTACTCCCCAAGACCCGATTTAGGAAAGGTTTGGCTTTTTCTAGGGTGCAGCATTCAGTTTTTTCGGGGTCTAGGCCTGCGAGTTCGGCTGTCCAGCGGCGAGCGTCCTCTTCGGTTCCAAGTCGATCGACTACACCCAATTCTAAGGCTTGCTGACCGCTAAAAATGCGACCGTCGGCAAAGGTTTTGACTTTTTCAACTGGGAGTTTCCGGGCTTCGGCGACGGTTTCGACGAATTGCTGGTAGGTGGTGTCGATTAAGTCTTGCAGAATTTGCTGTTCGGAATCAGTTAATTGTCGATCGAATGCCAAGATATCTTTATACGGCCCCGATTTAATCACCTGAAAAGAAACGCCGACTTTTTCTAACAGCCCTTCTAGGTTGTTACCCCGGATAATCACGCCAATGCTGCCGGTAATTGTACCGGGATTGGAAACGATATGGTGAGCTCCCATGCCGATATAGACTCCGCCAGAAGCTGAAATATTGCCGAAACTGGCGACTATTTTGATTTTTTCTTGCAAACGCTTGAGCGCGCTGTAAATTTCCTGGGAATCCCCGACTGTGCCGCCGGGGCTGTCTATCCGCAGCAGCAAGGCGGGAAATTTGCGTTCTTCAACGATTTTGAGAGCTTCTAGGACTCGTTTGCGGGTTTCTCCGGCGATCGCGCCGGTGACTTCGATACGGGCGATTTGTTTGCGGTAGCGGGGCTTGAATGGCCAAATCATGGGCAGTTTACAGGCAATGTTACGATTTTTTGTAGCTAACTATAGTGTGACTCATCTGAAGGAAGAAGGAAGAGGGAAGAAGGAAGAGGGAAGAAGGAAGAGGGAAGAGGGAAGACGGAAGACGGGAAGAGGGAAGACGGGAACTCGTGAGACTCAAGAAACCGGGTTTTTTAGCGATATTAACGGTTTAAAGCGAATATTTGGGTGAAATAACCCGGTTTCTGGCTACTCGATGAGACTAAAGAAACCGGGTTTTTTAGCGATATTAACGGTTTGAGGGAAATATCTGGGTGAAAAAACCCGGTTTCTTGCCGATCGGTCGATCGCACTTAACCCACCTTCGATCTATAATTGTAAAAATTGCTTAACAAATCTACATCATTCCCGTGAGAGCCACTCTCATCAATTATTTGGAGTCCCGCCATGCAGCTAAAAATTACCGATTCTAAACTGCCCTTTGCGCCGCTGTTGCTAATCGCGCCGTTTTTCCTGTGGGGAACCGCGATGGTAGCGATGAAAGGGGTGATGCCACAAACGACACCGCTGTTTGTGGCTGTCGTGCGTTTATTACCTGCGGGCGTGTTGGTGTTGCTGGCGGCGGCATTGATGGGAAAAAAGCAACCACAGGGTTGGAAGGCTTGGCTGTGGATTTCGTTGTTTGCTTTGGTGGACGGTACTTTGTTTCAAGGCTTTTTAGCCGAAGGTTTGGCGAGAACCGGTGCGGGTTTGGGCTCGGTGATGATTGATTCTCAACCGCTAGCAGTGGCGATTTTGTGTTTGTGGCTGTTTCAAGAAAAAATCGGTTTTTGGGGCTGGTTGGGACTAGCAATCGGCGTTATCGGCATCAGTTTAATTGGGTTGCCAGATGGCTTTATTTTGGGGCTGTTTCATCCTGAAAGCGCGCAGGTTTCTGCGGGTATCGAAAGTGTGTTTGAGGGCGGGGAATGGTTGATGCTGTTGGCGGCTTTGTCGATGGCTGTGGGTACGGTTTTGGTGCGCTGGGTTTGCCGTTATGTTGACCCGATTGTGGCGACGGGCTGGCACATGATTTTAGGCGGTTTGCCGTTGTTGGCGATGTCGGCGGCTACTGAGTCGGAGCAGTTTGTGAATATCGATTTTTCTGGTTGGATGGCTTTAGGTTATTCTACAGTGTTCGGAAGTGCGATCGCCTACGGTTTATTCTTTTATTTTGCTTCTAGCGGCAGTCTGACAAGTTTAAGTTCTCTTACCTTTCTTACCCCAGTTTTTGCTTTGCTGTTCGGCAATTTGTTCTTGGGTGAGGTGTTGAATCCGCTGCAATCGATGGGAGTAGGGCTGACGTTGGTGAGTATTTATTTGATCAACCAGCGGGATACTTTGGCTGAGAAGTTGGGAAAAGGGCGGAATGGTGAAGCTAATTCTGAGGAAAAAGTGCAGTTATTAGAGTCGTCCGAGTTGAAGAAGGTTGAATTTCCAGTGAAATTACGGGCTACAGAATTGGAATCTGAGGTTTAGGGATTGGGGAAATTTAGGGAGAATTGGTTAACTCTTGAATTAACTGATTTGGAGTTACAATTCGAGGAATAGTCACCGGAAAATCTCGCGGGTTGCGGGTGACAATGGCATCAATTTGATTGACTACGGCAGTGCTGTACTGAATCGCATCTTCAAAATCCTTGAAATTGGAGGTTAATGCCATTGAAATAGCAGAGTTATCGACTGTCGCGACTTGACAAAATGTGGCTATATGTCTCAAAAATTCAAGCGTTGAATCTCGACTTTTAACTTTGCGTATGATGTAGTAAAGGTCGCCAAAAGTAGAGGCTGAAATATAGCCTTCTAGTTGTCCCTGTTCAACAAAGGACAAAACTTGTTCGCTTTCATCAAAAAATTGCTGTCGTTCAAGGGCGATATCTAAGATGATGTTAGTATCTAGCAAGATTTTCATAGATTGTGTTTCTCCTTCAAAGCTTCCCATCTAGCTTCCTCTGCATCGAAGTCAGGCGGGACAGGCTGAGTATTCTCAAACCAGGCTTGCAAAGCCTTGATTTTAGTTGTCACTTTTCTTTTAGGATTTGCTTCCTGCGACTCAACTACTAACTCTGGGGAACTGACAACCGCATTAGCCACCGGCCAAACGATGATTTCCACATCTCCGGGCGGCATATCCACGGGTTCCAAAGCTACCAAATTGCCAGTTGCATCGATTTTACCTCTAAGTTTGTATGCTTGCATACTAATCTCCTAAGTTTTGTCTCTATTATACGACATAAAAATTTGGGAAGTCCCTCTGTAATCAATCCAAAACTAATCATATTAAAAATTCTTAGGAAGTCCGCCGATATAGCCTCTCAAAAATGCCTCTGATAATGATACAGATTCTTGTCCCTCCAAAGGTTCAGGTTTGAGAATGCGTATTGCTTTAGTATGCCCTAATTGGCTGCGGTAGATCACAAACAGGCGCTGTTCGTCATCATCTAAATCCAAACCATCCAAAACTGCCGGGTTGTGAGTTGTAAAGATGACTTGTTTATCGTTCTTTTTTGCTAGTTCGACTAATTCTTCGATTAATCTGCGACATAATCGAGGGTTGAGAGAAGCGTCAATGTTATCTATTGCAAAAAATTTAGGCGTGAGTTCGCTGATGAACAAGGTAAAGTAAAACAGTAAAAATAAAAAGCCTTCATTCGAGCTTCTTTGGTCAAAGTAACTTAAATCTGCATCTAAGTATCTATCTGTGATTTGGAGAGAAGTTTGCATTGCTGATAGATTTTGAGGAACTTCAAAATCTTTAAACCAATCTATCAATCGCAACTTTTCTTTGATTTGATTAAGTTTATCTTGGTTTTGCTCTGCATTCAAAACATTTATAAGTTTAAACAAGCCTTCACCATTAATGCCTAATGGTTGAATCTGTCCTTCTTTTTCAAAAGTTCGTAATGCTTGGTTTTCCGGAGAGTAAATTGTGAAGTCAATTAAATGATCCGGGGAAAACATTCTGTTTATTGATCCTAACAACAACAAGAGTTCTTGTACTGTTTTGGGATTTAATCCTGCTTCTAATTCGTCTTCTAATCCTCCTTCTAATGCTTTTATACTTTTTTTAAAGGCTTCTAAACTTACTTTCTCAGGTTTGTTTTTTTGGTTTGTAGATATAACATTTTGTCTTTGCCTAGAGTAAGAAACAAGATTTTTTAAATAAATTGCCTTAGCAGATAAAATTTTATTTTCCCAGTCTGAATAGGGATAGTTATCATTGTGTAAAAGATAACTAAAGTTTTCTCCTTGGTTTTCTTTAATATCAATTTTGATATTTTTAACCAAATTTTTCCTTTCAAAAGCCGATCGCATAAATCGAGGTTCTGTCACCCGAACCCCCCGTGCAGCTAGGAACTCGTTATCAAGTTTATCACTCGCCGCCGCAGAAGCCAGGGCGATCGCCTCCAAAATATTGCTCTTACCGCAGCCATTTTCCCCAATCAATACGGTGACTCGTCCTAATTCCAGCTTCAGCTTTTGAATAGACTTGTAATTTTCGATTCTGACTTCTCCAATCATAATTCAATCCCATATAATCTTAGTGTACTCATTGTATCTGCGATCGCATGGAGCTCAAAGAACGCCTGCACAGCCATCTAATTCAAATTGTACGCGATCGCAATCCTTACTTAGCCTCTGCAGGGCATTTCTACGTGCAGCAATACCTCCGCGAACAATTGGGACAGTGGGGAACTGTAGAAATCGACAATTTTGCGGTGCGCGGGCGAATTCATCACAATTTTATCTTGGATTTACCCCCCTCCGAAAAGAGGACGAAGCAGGGGTTGCTGCCGATTATAATAGGCGCTCATTATGATACTGTGCCGGGGACGGCTGGGGCTGATGATAATGCTACGGGTGTGGCTGTGTTGCTGGAATTGGCTAGGGCGATCGCACTTCAGCCGCTCAAATATCCAGTACAATTAGTTGCCTTCGATATGGAAGAAGCTGGTTGTTGGGGAAGCAAGCATTATGCAGCTAAATACAAGCAACAGAAACAGTCAATTCGGTTGATGATTTCTTTGGAAATGTTGGGTTATTGCGATCGCACTCCCAACTCCCAAAGCTACCCGGCGGGACTAAAATATTTTTATCCGAATATTGGCAATTTTATTGCTTTAATTGGGAACTTGCGGACTGTTCGCGATATGATTACTTTGAGCGGGAATATTCGCAAATCTGGTCAGCCTTGCGAGTGGTTGCCGGTGCCGAATCGAGGTTTAATTGTACCGGATACTCGCCGCAGCGATCACGCTCCTTTTTGGGATAATGGTTATCCGGCTATTATGGTGACGGATACGGCTAATATGCGGAATCCGCATTATCATCAAGCGAGTGATAAGATTGAGACTTTGGATTTGGATTTTCTTGCGGGTGTTTGTCGGGGTTTGGTTGAGGCGATTAAAAACATTAGATAGTAGTTTTATTTAATACCATTTGACCAATTGTTGCTACGGTTATTAATCGTATATAAATTATCTATCAGAATCATAAATTACCGGATACGGCAGTGCCGTGTCCCTACAGGTAAAAACCTCTAATTTATTTTTTGTAGCAATGTTTTTTTAATTGGTATAACTTAAAATTATCTGCGTTAATCTGTGTCCATCTGCCTTTCATCTGCGGTTGACTTATCTATCAAAAATTCATGCAAAACATCCATCATAAAAATCTGAATGCTGATTTTCCCGATCGCACTTCCTGGCAATTTTGGATCGATCGCGGCGGCACTTTTACCGATATAGTAGCCCAAAAGCCCGATGGTAAGTTAGTTATTCACAAGCTGCTGTCGGAAAATCCCGATCGCTACACGGATGCAGCAGTGCAAGGAATTCGCGATATTTTGGGGATTGCGGCGGGGGAATCGATCCCGGTGGGGGAGATTGCTGCGATTAAAATGGGTACGACGGTGGCGACAAATGCTTTACTGGAACGTAAGGGCGATCGCACTATTCTGCTAATTACTAAGGGTTTCGGCGATGCGCTGAGAATTGGCTATCAAAACCGCCCGAATATCTTTGCCCGCCACATTATTTTACCAGAAATGCTTTACGATCGCGCGATCGAAGTTGCAGAACGCTACAGCGCCCAAGGTGAAGAATTAATGGCTGTGAATTTGGATTTTATCCCATCTTTGCAGCAAGCTTATGATGAGGGAATTCGCAGTTGTGCGATCGTCTTTATGCACGGCTACCGCTACTCGGAACACGAAAAACAAGTTGCTCAAATAGCCAAAGAAATTGGCTTTACTCAAATTTCAGTATCTCACGAAGTCAGCCCTTTAATGAAATTAGTTTCGCGGGGAGATACCACAGTTGTCGATGCTTATTTATCTCCGATTTTACGCCGTTATGTCGAACAAGTCACCAGTGAGTTAATTGAGGTAGATCCTCGGAATGAGGGATTATCAATGCCCAATGCCCAATCCCCAATCCCCAATCCCCAATCCCCAAAATTAATGTTTATGCAGTCAAACGGCGGCTTAGTAGATGCCGCCCAATTCCACGGAAAAAATAGTATTTTATCCGGGCCTGCTGGGGGAATTGTCGGTGCAGTTCAAACCAGTAAAAAGGCAGGTTTCGACAAAATTATTACCTTTGATATGGGCGGAACTTCGACAGATGTTGCCCATTTTAACGGCGAATACGAACGGGAATTTGAGACGGAAATTGCTGGAGTGAGATTGCGATCGCCCGTGATGGCAATTCACACTGTAGCAGCCGGTGGCGGTTCCGTTGTGTTTTTTGACGGGGCGCGCTACCGCGTCGGGCCGGAGTCTGCGGGCGCTAATCCAGGCCCGGCTTGCTATCGGAAGGGTGGGCCTTTGACGGTGACTGATTGTAATGTGATGTTGGGGACAATTCAACCGGATTTTTTTCCGAAAGTGTTTGGATTGCAGGGAGATTTGCCGATCGCCACTGAGGTAGTCAAGCAAAAATTCGTGCAGTTAGCGGGGGAAATTGGGGGCGAGAAGACACCGGAACAGGTGGCGGAGGGTTTTTTGGCGATCGCGGTGGAAAAGATGGCTAATGCGGTGAAAAAAATCTCGCTTCAGCGCGGTTATGATGTTTCGGAGTATACATTGTGCTGTTTCGGCGGCGCTGGTGGCCAACACGCTTGTGCGATCGCCGATTGTTTGGGCATGAAACGGGTGTTTATTCACCCCTACGCGGGGGTTTTATCCGCCTACGGTATGGGTTTGGCTGATGTGCGGGTTATGCGCGAAAGGGCGATCGAGGAATTATTAACTGGTGAATTAATTGGTGATTTACAGGATATTTTAGCGCAATTGGAGGCGGAGGGAAAGAGGGAATTGAACCGCAGAGGCGCAGAGGGCACAGAGGAAGAGAAAGAGGTTTTAGTTATTAGGAAGCTACATCTAAAATATCAAGGAAGTGATGCGGTTTTGCTGGTAAATTTTGCGGTAAATCTTGAGGAGATGCAGGCTGAGTTTGAAGCATTGCACCGACAGCGATACAATTTTATTATGCGGGAAAAATCGCTGATTGTTGAGGCGGTTTCGGTGGAAGTTGTAGAAACCATGAATGTGCCGGATGAATCGACAGTTGCTAATTCTCGTGATGCGGAAGCGATCGCCCAGCAGCCAATCTCTACCGTGCAAATGTATGTTGCTGGTGAGTGGCGGGAAACGCCTGTTTATCGGAGGGAAGATTTGCGATCGGGCGACTGCATTAGCGGCCCTGCTGCGATCGTAGAAGCAACTGGAACTAATATTATAGAGCCTGGATGGGAAGCGACGATCACGGAAAATAACGATTTAATTTTGAACCGCAGATCCACGGAGATAGACGCAGATCGCATCCGCGTTAATTCGCGTTTATCTGCGGTTAAATCAGATCCAGTTTTGCTGGAAATCTTTAATAACTTATTTCGGGCGATCGCCGAACAAATGGGCGTTACATTACAAAATACAAGTTCATCCGTCAACATCAAAGAACGCCTCGACTTTTCCTGTGCAGTATTCGACCAAAACGGGCAATTAGTTGCCAACGCGCCGCACATTCCCGTGCATCTAGGTTCAATGAGCGAAAGCGTAGAAGCTTTAATTTTAGCACAAAGTCATACAATTAAACCTGGGGATGTTTATGTTTCTAACAATCCCTACAACGGCGGCACGCATTTACCAGATATCACCGCAATTACTCCCGTATTTGATAATTCTTCCTCCCTTCCTTTGTTTTATGTAGCCTCGCGGGGACACCACGCCGACATCGGCGGCATTACTCCCGGTTCCATGCCTCCGCATAGTAAAATAGTAACTGAAGAAGGCGTATTATTTGACAATTTCCAGCTAGTTAGCGAGGGGAATTTTAGAGAATCAGAATTACTAGAAACTCTCACAGCCGGAGATTTTCCGGTTCGCAATGTCGCACAAAATATCGCGGATTTGCAAGCTCAAGTTGCTGCAAACAATCGCGGTGTAGCAGAACTTCTCAAGATGGTTGAACATTACGGCTTAGAAACGGTACAAGCTTATATGGGCTTTGTGCAAGATAATGCTGAAGAATCGGTGCGGCGCGTAATTGAGGTTTTGAAAGATGGCGAGTTTACTTATCCTATGGATAGTGGCGGACAGATTAAGGTAGCTATTACAATTAACAAGTCGGCGCGCCGTGCAAAAATAGATTTTACTGGCACATCTTCTCAGCAATTTAACAATTTTAATGCTCCCGCGGCGGTGTGTAAAGCGGCTGTATTGTATGTTTTCCGCACTTTGGTAGATGACGATATCCCCCTGAATGCGGGCTGTTTGAAACCTCTGGAAATCATCAATCCAGCAGGCTGTATGCTGAATCCACGCTATCCGGCGGCTGTGGTGGCGGGAAATGTGGAAACGTCGCAGAATATTACGGATGCTTTGTATTGTGCGCTGGGGGCGAGCGCATCTTCCCAGGGCACTATGAATAATTTCACCTTTGGAAATAACCGCTATCAATATTATGAAACAATTTGCGGCGGTTCGGGTGCTGGTGCAAGTTTTGACGGTACTGATGCGGTGCAAACTCACATGACTAATTCGCGTTTAACCGATCCAGAAGTGTTGGAATGGCGGTTTCCGGTGTTGTTAGAAAGTTTTGCAATCCGGGCTAATAGCGGCGGGAATGGAGCTCATCGCGGGGGTAATGGAGTGGTGCGGCGAGTGCGGTTTCTGGAGGATATGACGGCTGGAATTTTATCGGGGCGGCGGGTGATTTCTCCCTGCGGTTTGCATGGGGGTGAATCGGGGAAAGTTGGGCGGAATTATGTTGAGAGATTTGATGGAAATGTTGAGGAGTTGGGGAGTACGGCGAGTGTGGAAATGCAGGCTGGGGATGTGTTTGTAATTGAGACTCCGGGTGGCGGCGGTTATGGTTTTATTTAGTAGTAATATCATGTCCGATCGATTGACCGCAATAAGATTGGTTTTTAATGCGGACTTCAGTCCGTTCTCAAGCTGTGGACTGAAGTCCAAACGATCGAACTGTCATTGTTATTGTCATTTGCCTGACATGATATAAGGTATGCACTGTAAACGCTGCGAATCACTAAACATGGTAAGCAGTTATGGCAGTTTTTAGGTCAGAACTGTAGATAGACTCGACTCTAGGAAAAGTCGGATGACTCCACCAAAATTTAATTCTACTGCCTTTTGCTGGAGCTGAGCCAATACGAGTGTAACCTGCATTGAACATCAGTTGTTCAAAGTCAGCTACAGGCAAAGTTTTAGATAGAATTGGCGAAACACCTTGAATTGTGTGCTTGTCAAGGGTCATAACTCCCCTGATAAGTGGTATAGATTCGATAGTCTGACAATACTAGCCCTAGGCCAGCAAAACTGTGAATTGTTCCCGGATATGTTTCTTCCGCTTCACTGCCACCAAGACGGATTTTAAGCGGGCCAAACCAAGCATAAAAACCGGGAATCAGAGCATCCATACTGTAGGCGATCGCTCTTAATTGACCGTCATCAACCGCTACAGGTTTTTCTGGTACGGGTTCTTGTTGATTGGGAGTAATATAGCCTGAGTTTTTCATAACTTTTCTGCTCTGTGAAAAGCTCGATCGCGCGGATTCACATTATATACTATCTTCAAACACCGGCAAAATGCCAGGAATACCGATCTGCGGGCATCGTACCGCTAAAAAATCGCCCTCAAATCTGGAATGTCGATCGACAAATCGTGTAGAATCATGCTGCACCAGCATTTATTCCCACAACCGTTCCAGAACAATTGTGCAAACACCTGTTTTTTCCGAACTAAACCATCCTGTGGTCAAATCCCTGTTCCACCACAGCGATCGCGAATTATTGACTTTGTTTCAAAACCATCCCGATCAAGGGCGCTTCTTCACGGCAATTTTTTGCCGCTACGCTCAAATTGTCCACTCCCTGATCCGCCATTCCGTGCGATCGCCCGTACAAGGCGATTACCTGTTCGCCCACACTTGGCTGCACATCTATCACGAGCTCCGAGGCCTCGATTTGCGCCACGAAATGCCAGACTCTGATGGCGACAATCTCAGCCTCCAAAACTGGCTGATTAATGTCACCGCTATCTGCATCAATCAAGCCGAATTGCCCCCTGTAGAGTCGATTCACTACTCTCTGCAATCCGCTTCACCTCCCCTCTGGTGTTACGTCAGACAAGCCTTAGAATTGTTAGCGCCACTGCCGCGTTTAGTCGTGTTGATGGCTCAGACTTTCCGCTGGAGCGAAACTCGAATCGCAGCTTATTTGCAAGCAGAAGGTGAAGCAATTTCGCCCGCTCAAGTCAAGGCTTTGCTCCAAAAAGGATATCAAACTTTAGAATCAAATTTGCCGGAGGATATTCGCGCTATTTATCTAGATGAACATCTCGAATATCAACAAGCACTGGTCTAAATGTTGTATCCGATAAATTCGCTAATACCAATTATTCTTCAGTCCGCGGAGGCGGACTTCGTTTGTGTAGTAGCGGTTTCAACCGCCGACTCCTGAAACTCAAACTCAGACATAATATAAGAGGTGGAAATGGCAGTTTATCAAGTTCGGCTAGTGAATGAAGCGATCGCCCTCGATCGCACGATCGCCGTACCGGACGACCAGTATATCTTAGATATGGCAGAAGCAGCCGGCATCCGCTTGCCCAATGGATGCAAGCAAGGAGAGTGTTCTGCTTGCGTTGTCAAACTGCTCAGCGGTGAAATCGACCAAAGCGAACAAAAGTTTTTGAAGCCCTCAGAATTGCAAGCTGGCTACGCTGTTACTTGTGTTGCTTACCCGCTTTCTGATTGCACTTTGTTAACTCATCAAGAACAAGTTTTATATCAAGCAGCTCTTTATTTTAAGTAATGCAAAGTGGTTTATTTTTGAGTCCGCGAAGGCGGACTTCGTTTGTGTAGTCGCGAATTCTATTCGCCGATAAAATCAATATCAAAGCAGATTTAGTTAATATAAGGTGCGCACTGCGCACCCTACTCACTACTTAAAAATCAGCTACGGCCTGTGATTGACATTCAGCAATTCTAGAATCCGTTTCAGCGGAATTTCCGCCCAATCCAATCGGTAATTGAGCTCGTAGGCCAGCTCAGAAACCCCTTTTTCCAAAATGTAAGCATCCAGCAAAACTTGCAGTTCTGGTATAGATTTGGGTAAGAAATTTGCATCGGCTGCTGTTACCAAATAGCTGTTAAGAAAAGTGAGGCTGACCCAGCGGTGCCAAACGTTCGCCCACTGCTGCATCTCCGGAAGATTTTCAGGGCGAATCATGCCACTTTGTACTTCATTGCGGAGTGCAAAAACAGAAGCATAATTGAAAGATTGTAGCATTCCCGCAACATCTCGCAGGGGCGATCTCTTCATCCGCCGCTCACTTAATGGTCGATTGCGTTCTCCTCCAAAATCAATAATTACGAAGTCTTTGCCTGTATAAAGAACTTGCCCGAAATGAAAGTCCCCATGACAGCGAATTCGATCGGCCGTGATTCTCAAGTTCAAAATAGACTTGAAATGTTCCATGAGCAAATCTTCGCGGTTGAGGATACTTTGTCCCATTTTTTGTGCTTCTGGTGGCAGTTTGGACAAATGCTTTTTCAGCAGCAGCAAAGTTCTTCCTGCCATATTTCTCATCTGTTGATAGATAGAACGCTGGTAAAATGAGGTGAAGTTTTCAGGGGCAAAAGCGGGATTTTCTGGCTCAGAAGCTAAAGCGAGGTGGAGTTCGGCTGTCCGCTGACCTAAAAGTTCGGCTGATGCTAAGTAAGAGCCGATGAGTTCGCGAGCTAATGCCGGAATTTCTAGGGATAAATCGGCTACTAGCGAGTTTGACTGTCGCATTTGTGCGGTCAAAGCGCTGGGTAAATAATCTTCGGGAGAAGTAGATAAAAACTCGCCGGAATACTTTGCTTCTACTGTCATTACTTGCTCGAAATAGTCGCGTAGTGTGTCTAATGTATAAGACCAAGCGTCCCTACTGTCGGGGATGAGTTTTTGCAGTATTCCAACTGTAATTACTTGTTTTTCTGCTGTGCGGTATTCCAATGCTCCGGCAATTGGAGCGTAGTGTTGGATCGGGTTGTGCTCTGTTAAAAAGCGTCCGATTTCTAATTCGGGGTTGATGCCTTCCTCGACTTTTCGCAATATTTTCAAGACGAATTGATCGCCGTAACCTGCGGATGTATTGCTTTGTTCTTTTTTGAACAGGTGAGGCTCCAGGTCGGATAAATCTTGTTCTGAGCTGAATGCAATGTCAGGAATTCCTAGCAGTTGACCTGCTGCACCTGCGTAACTGCGAGAATTGGCGATCGCCCCCAGCAGCGCGCTCAGCAAGCCTTTGTCCCCAGCAGCATCAAATAGCACCCCGACTTCGTTGCTTTCAGGGAAGTGCAGGCGCGCGATCGCCCGATCGTCCAAATCACCTTTGATCTCTTCCCAACCTAAAGGCAAAACATAAGTTTCCGGCATTCCTTCAGTATAGTTCAACAACAAAAACAGAATGTAAACTTTAGAATCATCTCCGGTACTATTGTGGCATTCAACAGGCACGATATCGCTAATTTCTAACGATTGAATCGTCCTATCTGCACCCACAAACCAGCGATGGTTGTGCAAGTAATTAGGCAAAACAGAGAGCAGCATCTCGCTTAATTGACTTGTAGCAAAAGCATTTTTCCAATTGCCGATGACCGCCAAACTCGGCAACTCTGTTTTAAAGCCGTGTGAAAAATCTTCTTGTTTAACAGTAAGAGTAAACCAGTAAAACGTGTGAGGACTCAAGCTCAAAAAGTAAGGCGACTCGCCAACTTGCGGAAACTCAGTGCGACCGAAAATCTCCACCGGAACAGCACCTTTAAACGGTGAAAGGTCTAATTCTGCCGTCTGCACGAAGCGCGACAAATTAGCGACTACCAGAATGTGTTCGTCTTGATAAGTGCGCACAAAAGCTAAAACTTTGCGGTTTTCTGGGTACAGAAACTCGCAAGTTCCGCGGCCGAATGCTTGGAAGCGTTGGCGAACAGCAATCAAGCGTTTCATCCACCACCACAGAGAACTCGGATTCGCCCGCTGCGCTTCCACGTTAACCGATTCGTAGTGATATTCAGGGTCAACAATTGGCGGCGCGTACAGCCGCTGCGGGTTAGCGCGGCTGAAACCTGCATTGCGATCGCTACTCCACTGCATCGGAGTTCTCACCCCGTTGCGATCGCCCAAATAGATATTATCACCCATCCCAATCTCATCGCCGTAATAAAGCACCGGCGTACCAGGAAGAGACAGCAACAAAGCATTCATCAACTCAATGCGGCGGCGGTTGTTTCCCATCAGCGGAGCCAAGCGGCGGCGGATACCCAAATTAATTCTCGCCTGAGTGTCTTGAGCGTAAACCCGATACATATAATCTCGGTCTTCATCGCTCACCATTTCCAGCGTCAATTCATCGTGATTCCGCAAAAATAATGCCCACTGACAATTATTGGGAATCTGCGGAGTTTGCTGGAGAATATCGCTAATTGGGAAGCTATCTTCCATGTGCAAAGCCATAAATAAACGCGGCATCAGCGGAAAATGAAAGTTCATGTGACATTCATCGCCACCAGCATAATATTCAACCGCATCCTCCGGCCACTGATTCGCCTCAGCAAGCAGCATCCGGTTGGGAAATTTCTCATCTACGTGCTTGCGCAAATGCTTCAGGAATACGTGAGTTTCTGGCAAGTTTTCGCAGTTAGTACCTTCGCGCTCGTACAGGTAAGGCACCGCATCCATCCGCAGTCCGTCTACTCCCAGTTCCAACCAGAAATCTACCACATCTAAGATAGCTTGGCGGACGGCTGGATTGTCGTAATTCAAATCTGGTTGATGGGAATAAAAACGGTGCCAGTAATAAGCTTTTGCTACCGCATCCCAAGCCCAATTAGAAGTCTCAAAATCTTGAAAAATAATCCGAGCATCTTGATATTTTTCCGGCGTATCACTCCACACATAAAAATCTCTTTCGTTACTGCCTTTCGGGGCGCGGCGCGCTCGCTGAAACCATGCGTGCTGGTCGGAAGTATGGTTGACAATCAACTCAATAATGACTCTAATTCCCCGCTGGTGCGCTGCTTCTAAAAGCTCTTTAAAGTCCTCTAACGTGCCGTAAATTGGGTTGACGGTGGTATAGTGAGATGTATCGTAACCGTCGTCTCGAAGCGGCGAGGGGAAAAATGGCAGTACCCAAATTGCTGTTACTCCCAAGTTTTGCAGGTAATCCAGTTTTTCTGTCAGTCCCCGAAAGTCGCCGATGCCGTCTGCATTGCTGTCTGCAAAAGCGCGAATTGGTACTTCGTAAATGATGGCGTCTTTGAACCACAATGGATCGTCATTTAACATTGAGTTGGGCATAATTTTTATGGTGATTGGTAATTTTGATTTGGGAATGGCGATTTGGTAATTGAGATTTGTTAGTTCAAATCCAAACTGATAAATCATAACGCATAATTTTGCCACGATTCGTCATGCTAGCGGCAGAGTTTTAATCGTAATTTATTAACGCAAAACTTATAATTTCTTAATTAAAAAATTAAACAATCTATTTTGCTATTGCGGATACAGTTCACAATTGGGATACCGGTGCTTGCTAACTACACCCTATATTTCCCTCAAAGGTGCGGTATCCCGTACCTGCTGGACGGTTGGCACGACATTACACTACCTTGACGTTGATTGCTAAATTTTGTTACATTTATTTACATAAAGCAACAAAAGTTAAGGAAAAAACAAAAATGATTATTGTAATCGCTCTTTTGGTCGTCGGTTGGGTAGCGGCCTCAGTGATTGGTACTCAAGCATATTTTCTGGGCGAACAGTCAAAGCCCATTCACGATCGCAATTGGAATGATGAATCTTTTGAACAACTGGCAAAATCTGTGACTGGAACAGACATTGATTACCGCGTTCGCGTTCCCGCATACAGCATGGATGCTTATACCAGCCGCACCATGTCCAATTCGTAATATTCAGTAGCACGCTTCACTATTTTCAATAACAGGCTTTCTGGCCTGTTCCACAAAAATTAATCTGCTTGTGGAACAGGCCAGAAAGCCTGTTTTTAATTTTTCAATAACAGGCAGGATGCCTGTTCCACCTTGATAGGAATTTCTACTTCTTCAACTCGCCACGCTGAATAGGCAAGTGCTTCATATATATCTGCTTCTTCCAGGTAGGGATAAGCCTGCAAAATGTCGGACGCTGAGTGTCCCGATGCCATCAGTCCGACTATCGTGCCAACAGTGACTCGCAAGCCGCGAATGCAGGGTTTTCCACCCATTACCTCTGGATTCAGAGTGATTCTAGTTAGTTGTTTCATGATTGTAAACTACCAGGCTTTCTGGGACACAAGAAGATTTATTTTTGGTGGAACAGGCCAGAAAGCCTGTTCCTAAATCCAGCTACAAACTGTTACCTACCAGGGCGGGGAGAGAGTCTTTTTTGCGAAACTGCAAAGCGTTATTTACGCAGTCGATCGCAATTGTATCACCTTCGACAAACGCATTTTCCAGAATCTTGTTAGCCAGCGGGTTTTCCAGCTCCCGCTGGATGGCGCGTTTCAAGGGACGAGCGCCATAAACTGGATCGTAACCGACATCTGTGATATGGTTTTTCGCCGCATCTGAGAGTTCCAAAGTGATTTTTTGCTCCGCCAACAACCGCTCGATCCGCTTCACTTGGATGGTGACGATTTGCCGCAGTTCGATCTTGCTCAACGTGTGGAACAAAATGATCTCATCCACCCGATTGAGAAATTCTGGCCGGAAGTGCGATCGCAAAGCAGTCATCACCCGTTTTAGCATTTGTTCGTACTCTTCGTCTGTCTCCCGTTCTTGAGTCAAGGATTTTTCATTGTTAGACTTGTTTTCAGACTTAATTTCAATCTTACTTTCCGTCTTACCTTCACTGTCAATATCAACTCGCTGGGCTGACACCTCGACAGTACCATCATCAGCAACTTTATAATCTGTCTTGGGAATTGATACCTCCTTCGGTTCGTGCTTGCGAGTTGCTGGTTTCTTGGCGGTTTTTTCTTTCTTCGCAAACACCTCTAAAATGTGATCGCTACCGATATTGCTAGTCATCACAATTACGGTATTTCTAAAGTCAACAACTCGACCTTGAGAATCGGTAATTCTGCCGTCATCCAACACTTGCAGCAAAATGTTAAATACATCGGGGTGCGCTTTTTCTACTTCGTCAAACAGCACTACCGAATAAGGATGTCTCCGCACAGCTTCGGAAAGTTGTCCGCCTTCGTCGTAACCGACATATCCGGGGGGAGCTCCGACTAACCGGGAGACGCTGTGCTTCTCCATGTATTCGGACATATCGATGCGGACGATCGCATCATCGCTGTCAAACAAGAACTCCGCCAACGCCCGCGCTAACTCGGTTTTTCCCACGCCTGTGGGGCCCATAAACAAGAAAGAACCGATCGGTCTACCGGGATCTTTCATCCCCGCCCGCGCCCGCCGAATCGCCGCAGCAACCGCCGTTACAGCCTCCTCTTGACCGATGACTTTTTTGTGCAAATGGCTTTCCAATTGCAGCAATTTTTGGCGTTCCGACTCTAACAACCGATTGACCGGAATTCCCGTCCACTTCGCCACAATTTCCGCAATATCGCCCTCAGTAACTTTTTCCCGCAGCAGTGAAGAACCTTGAGCTTGCTGTTTCAAAAGATCGGCTTCCTTGGCTTCGCGATCGCGCACCGCAGTCTCCAATTTACCGTATTTCAACTGCGCCGCTTTATTCAAATCATAAGCTCTTTCTGCCTGTTCGATTTGCACTCGCAATTGGTCTTCTTCTGCTTTCAATTTATTGATTGCATCCAACAACTGCTTTTCGCCCAGCCATTGAGATGACAATTTTTCCTGCTTGACTTTTAAGATGTCAATCTCTGTTTTGATGCGATCGATCCGGGGGCTGATGGTGGGGCTGGGAGAACCTTTTCCCTCGCCTTCAATCGACAATTTTTCCATTTCCAACTGCATCACCCGGCGGTCGATTCCTTCCAATTCCACGGGTTTGGAGGTAATCTCCATTTTCAAATGGGCGGCCGCTTCATCTACAAGGTCGATCGCCTTATCCGGCAAAAAGCGATCGGAAATATAGCGAAAAGACAGAGTTGCAGCAGCAACCAGCGCCGAATCGGTAATTTTTACCCCGTGATGGCGTTCGTAGCGGTCTTTCAATCCGCGCAAAATTGAAACAGTATCTTCCACAGTCGGTTCGCCAACAAATACTTGTTGAAAGCGGCGTTCTAGTGCCGGATCTTTTTCAATATTTTTGCGGAATTCATCGAGAGTTGTAGCGCCGATACAGCGCAATTCGCCTCTGGCTAACATCGGTTTCAACAAATTGCCAGCATCCATTCCCGAACCGGAACTGCCGCCGCCGCCAGTGCCAACAACGGTGTGCAATTCGTCAATAAATAGGACAATTTGCCCGTCGGAATCGATAACTTCTCGCAGGACAGAACGCAATCGTTCTTCAAATTCACCTCGGAATTTTGCCCCAGCAATTAAACTGCCCATATCGAGGCTGAATAGTTGGCGATTTTTCAAAGATTCGGGCACGTCGCCGTTGACAATTCGCTGGGCTAAACCTTCGGCGATCGCAGTTTTTCCAACTCCGGGATCGCCAATTAACACCGGATTGTTTTTTTGGCGGCGCGAAAGAACTTGGACGACGCGGCGAATTTCTTCATCGCGGCCGATTACTGGGTCGAGTTTGCCTGCTTTGGCGGCTTCTGTCAAATCGCGGCCGTACTTACTCAGCGCGTCGGAGTTGGCTTCGGGATTTTGGTTTTGACTTTGACTTTGGCTTTGGCTTTGGCTTTGGCTTTGGCTTTGCTTTTGATCTTTGACTTTGGTAGTAGCGCGAACCGATTTGATTGCTTCTTCGAGTTTGGCGCGATCGATCGTCCCTGGGGCTGGTTTGCGATCGTATCCGGGGCGGCCTGGTGGCCCATCGCCCCTAGTCAGCAATCGCCTACCAACTCGTTCATCTTCTAGGAAGCCTATTAATAAATGTTCAACGGCGATAAAATTATCTTGCCAAGTCTGTCTGGCAGACTCAGCAGCATCTAACATCACTTCTAAGCCGCGGCCAAGGTATAGTTGGTCAGCGTTGGCAACTCTCGGCTGTCGTTTAGCAAAGGCATCTAACTGCTGCGCCAAGCGGGGGACATCGACTCCAGCTTGGCTGAGAATGCTGTTTGCTAGGGCTTGCTGTTCTAGAATGGCGATCGCTAAATGTTCAACCTCTAGCTGCTGATTGGCAAAGCGGCGGGCTACATCCTGGGATTTGACTATGGCTTCCCAGGCTTGATCTGTAAATTTGCTAGGGTCTGTTGGCTGCACGTTGGTTCCTCACAATCAAGGGGATTCCTGTTGTTATTCGTCAATATATCGTCTCACAACCATCATAATCTTGAAACACGATGTGTGAATCTATGAGTGCGGTTAACAAGAGCGGAAGTTGCCACACAATTGACCGCTTGTACAAGCTTACCGTCCGCAATCCACCCCAAAATTTGGTGTAGTCTGACCGGATCGCGCGATCGAACTTAGGAAAATATTGCCAGCATTTAAAAAAAAATCGACTGAGATTTATGTTATTTCCCACTTACCAATTTTTAGTATTTTTCCTGATTCTTTTTAGCACAATCCTCTCTTTGAAGCCTCAAATCGATTTATATAAAATTGTCTTGCTAGTTTCCAGTTTATTATTTTATTCCTTTTGGAGTTTTGATTTTCTCTGGCTCCTAGTTTTAGGCACTGTCTACAATTATATCATTCTCCGGGCTGTCTGCCACAGCAAATATAAAAAACTTGCTTTTGTCTCCGGCATAATTTTCAACATTGCCAACCTCGGCATCTTTAAATATTGCAACTTCTTTGTAACTTCCTTATTTGAGGTACTAAACCAGCTACAGATTCCCGCTACCTTTCAAGTGTTGCAAATAATCGCCCCCGTCGGCGTATCATTCTACACTTTTAGAATGATTTCCCATTTAATCGACTGCTACCAACACAAAATCTCCTGTCCAAAATTTGTAGAATACGCCACCTACATTACCTACTTTCCCCAAATTGCCTCCGGGCCAATCTCGCGGGCTGGCGAATTTTACACGCAGCTAAATTCACCTAAAAAATACGATTATCAAATCGAAGAAGTTATAGTTTTAATTTTGTCGGGACTCTTCAAAAAATATACTTTATCGAGCTTTTTGTTTAACTTCACCCAACTCCCATTCAAAGTTCCCCAGCAATACAGCAGCATCGATTTAATCCTCGCCGCAATTTCCTATTCCTGTTTAATTTATGTAGATTTCAGCGGCTACTCGGATTTAGCTAATGGCATCTCTTGCTTGCTGGGTTTCAAACCCATTGCCAACTTTAATATGCCATACCGATCGCTCAGCTTGCAAGAATTTTGGAAAAGGTGGCACATCAGTCTTTCCGAGTGGCTGAGAGATTACCTTTACTTTCCCTTGGGCGGCAATAAATACGGCAAATTGCGGAAGTACGTAAATTTACTGATCACAATGGCGATCGGCGGATTTTGGCACGGCGCAGGTTTAAACTTTATTGTCTGGGGAGCAATTCACGGTTTAGGATTGGTTGTCAACCATCTATGTAAAGATATCCCCCAAGCTATCGGCTGGAAAATAGACTATCGCTTTCCCACATTTACAAAATTTTGCAGTTGGTTGTTAACCTTTACCTTTGTTACCTGTAGTTGGGTATTTTTCGGTACTCCCAACTGGGAAACTGCGATCGGGTTTTTTCAGGGAATCTTTCGTTTTTCGGCTGCAACTTTTCAATTCAACTTTTGGCAATTGTATCTAGTAATTGCCGTCATTGGCGCGATCAACCTGTGGGGCGATCGCATTTCCAAGCTATTGCAAACCGTATTTTCCTTAAAAAACCTGTTCTTTCGGGTTGTCTTAGTTTCGCTGTTCGTGTATGCTATCTTGATGCTGGGGCCGAGCACCGTCCCACCTTTTATTTACTTTAATTTCTAAAAAAGCAAGTAAATCCACCTAATTAAACGTAAAATACGGATCGCTAAAAAGATTCCTGTGTATGTCTTATTCCCTTCTTCCCTTCTTCCTTCTTCCTTCTTCCTTCTTATGAGAGACCGAGAATTTTTGCTGATCGTTACTTCTGTAATTCTCACTTTAATGTTTTCTAATTTATCCTTATTTCTGAAAAGCTTTTCTTCAACTCCTTTAGCCAGTTCCGAAATTAAACAAGCAGCGCGCCAGATTGAAATAGACGGTTTCAGGAAATCAGAACAAGATTTTTGGAGCAAAATTAAAGATATTAATTTCGATAGCCTTCCAAAAAAATCCGCAACTTCTCCTGTAACAACCGCAACAAAATCGGCAGTTGCAGCCCCAAAACCTGCTAAAAAACAAACTCCAGCTAAACCAAAACTAACCGTACCTTATCGCAAATTTTTATTTATTGGAGATTCCGTAATGTTCGACTTAGGAACTCAACTCCAGTACACTCTCAAGGAAAAATACAATATCGCAAATACAAAACTTGACTACAAAGTATCGAGCGGATTAAATCGGATAGATTATTATGACTGGTATGCCAGAACCAGCGAAATTATCCAGGATTATCGACCAGATGTAGTGATAATTTTGTTCGGAGGCAACGATCCTCAAGATATCATTGATTCTCAAGGAAAATACCGGGCAATCCTGACCCCAGAATGGCAAAAAGCTTATCAAGAAAGAGTAGATAAATATGCCAAGTTACTTGGCTCTTCCTCCGTAAGAAAAGTGTATTGGATAGGTCAATCTAACTCTAATAGATCTGCGTATATCAAAGCTTTTCCAATCATGAACAATATTTATAAAAATGCTAAAAAAGCTTCTCCCAAAATTGAATTTATTTCTACTTGGGAAACTTTTGCAGAATCGGGAAAATTTGTTCCGATAGTTGCTGACAAATCGGGGAAGCGAGGCTATGTAAAAATTAATGACGGCGTGCATTTTACTTCCCACGGAGCTCACATTATCAGCGACGTAATTGTTGACAAAATGGCGAAGGATAAAGTCTTAAAGGTTCCTAAGAATAAGCCATAAATTGGGAGTCAGAAACCGGGTTTCTTCACTAAATCTTCGTGAGTATGCCAAAATTATCGCAGAAACCCGGTTTCTTAGATTATGGGGCGATGTGTGCTAGTCAGAAACCGGGTTTCTTCATTCAACCTCGGTGAAGATGCCAAAATTATCGCAGAAACCCGGTTTCTTAGATTATGGGAAAACTCGATATTATTCTTCAATATTACTTGTTGGCTGGCTTACTTCTTCGTCTTTAACATCAAAGTTAATTCGTTCGTAAATCTCTCTCAGTGGCATTTGAAATTCTACGGATTCTAGGATTAATAGAGATTCCTCTGAATCATATTCTGTTAATACCCATTTCCCGTTAGAGTTTTTGGCAAATTGCTCAATGTGATAGCTATATTGATCTACTAAAATGTATTCCTGAAATTCAGGAATTGAGCGATAGGCGAGAAATTTACCACCGCGATCGTAGTCTTTGGTTGAATTCGATAAAACCTCGACGATTACCAGAGGATTTGTAACAATTGTTTTGTTACTTCCTTGATATTGTGGTTCTCCTTGAATCACCATGATATCGGGATAGACGTAGCGGCGAGTTAGGGGTATCCACAGCCGCAGATCATTGATAAAAGTCTCGTAATCTTGACCATTCACACTCAAGGGGAATTTTCGGCAAAAATTTAGTGCAATTTTATTGTGGTTCGCTGTTCCGCCTGTCATGGGTATGATTTCTCCATCATGGTATTCACTTTTGTCGATCGCACTTTCTTCTAATGCGAGATATTCCTCCGGGGTGTAGTGGCGTTTTTCGGTTGGCGGTTGCTTGGCGATTGCTGGTTTTTCTTGGGTTTGCATAGTCGTTCCCTTCTGATCTGAAGTGATTTGATGATAACAGCGATCGTGTGGAGCCTCAGAAACCGGGTTTCTTGCAAAATCTCGTGAGGATACCAAAAATATCGCAGAAACCCGGTTTCTTGGATTAGTCGAGTGGATTTTCCAGTTGAATTAATTCAACTTTATATCCATCTGGGTCTTGCACAAAAGCGATGACAGTTGAACCGTGTTTCATCGGGCCTGGTTCCCGAATAACTTTACCGCTGCGGGCTTTAATTGCTTCGCAAGTACCGTAAATGTCGTCAACGCCGATCGCAATATGACCGTAAGCATCGCCTAAATTGTACTCTGCGACACCCCAGTTATATGTTAATTCCAAAACCGTAGTATCGGATTCGTCGCCGTAGCCCACAAAAGCCAGAGTAAATTTACCGTCTGGATAGTCCTTTTGCCGCAGCAATTTCATGCCCAGAACCTCGGTGTAAAATTTGAGGGACTCTTCCAGGTTGCCGACTCGGAGCATCGTGTGTAGTAGTTGCATTTAGCTCACTCCAAATTTCTTAAGCTTTCATCTATTTTAGCGATTTCTTGCTTAAAAAACTCGCGCCTCAACCGTCGCAGTTGCCGCAGGTTGATAACTGTCTATTTGATTTAGCTTTGTACTTCCACCACACCCCTAAACATATTCATGCCGCAAGTAAATAGGTATCGTCCAGGTTTTTGAGGGGTGAATTCAACAGCCGTTACCTGATTTAGAGGTAATTCTCGCACAATGTGAAAATCTGGTAACAACACTTTTTCAAGACAACTATTGGGGTCGCGCCTCAAGAAATTGAGCCTGACTAATTGACCTGCTTTCACAACTACAGTGGAAGGCTCATAACCCCCGTCTACAGTAATAGTTAACTCTTGTATTCCCTGAATAGACTCAGCTTGCTGCCCTTGAGTTTTACTAAATAGAAACCACCACAATTCTAGACCAATTAATGCCAACCCTCCTAGAGTTACGCCAACTTTTAAACCGAATGGTTGTTGAATGGGGCGAAATTGAGTGGTTGAAGTAGAATTTTTGAATGGCATTTGGGAAGCTTGGACTCCGAAAGCCATTCCCACTATAATTCCTAAACTTCCGATGCTTCCTAAAATTTGACGCTGACTAAACATTTTTCAAATTCCTCATAATTTACGCAACAGATTTAACTTTAAAATTCCGCAAGCGCAAAGCATTAGTCACTACCGAAAGCGAACTAAAAGCCATTGCACCACCGGCGATAATCGGATTTAGCAGCCAGCCAAAAATTGGGTACAAAATGCCCGCGGCGATCGGTATTCCAGCGATGTTGTAAATAAAGGCAAAAAACAAGTTTTCGCGGATGTTCCGCATGGTAGCGCGTGACAGTTGAATTGCTGTAACTATGCCTTGCAAATCTCCTGAAATTAAGGTAATGTCGCTGGCTGCGATCGCCACATCGGTGCCGGTACCGATCGCAATTCCCACATCTGCTAAGGCCAAAGCCGGTGCATCATTAATCCCGTCTCCCACCATCGCCACAATCTTGCCTTCCCCTTGCAGCGCTTGGATTTTAGCGACTTTTTGGTCTGGTCTAACTTCGGCAAAAACGCGAGTAATACCGACAGATTGGGCGATCGACTCCGCAGTCGATCGATTGTCCCCAGTCAGCATCACCACCTCCAAACCGAGCTTTTGCAGCGCTTTCACAGCCTGCGCTGACGATGGTTTCAGGGCATCAGCAATGCCCATAATTGCCTCAATTTTGCCCTCTACAGCCATCCAAACCACCGTTTTGCTCGAAACTTCCAAAGCTCTCGCGCGCAGTTCCAGATACTCAGTATCCCAGCCCATTTCCTGCATCCACCTGAGAGTCCCTAGGGCGATCGACTTTCCGCCCACAACCCCTCGCACACCGCTACCCGCGACGGCCTCAAAATCCCGAACATCTGTCAAATTCACCTCTTGAGATTGAGCGTACCTCACAACAGCTTCCCCCACAGGATGCTCCGAATTTCGCTCTACAGAAGCCGCTAATTGCAGCAACTTTAACTCATTGCTGTTTGCCGTGCCTTTGACAGTCACAAAATCAGTTACAGTCGGCTTCCCTTCCGTGAGAGTCCCAGTTTTATCTAACACAATAATTTGAATTTTTTGCGCTAATTCTAAACTATCGGCTCCTTTAATTAAAATCCCGTTTTCCGCACCTTTACCAGTTCCCACCATCACAGCAGTCGGAGTCGCCAAACCCAAAGCACAGGGACAGGCAATAATTAACACTTCCACCATTGTCACAGTCGCCAAAGTGAAGTTACCCGTCGCGTTAAACCAAATAATAAAAGTAGCTAAAGCGATGGCAATTACTACGGGAACAAACCAACCAGTTACTTGGTCTGCTAACTTTTGAATCGGTGCTTTTGAACCCTGTGCCTCCTGCACCATCTTGACAATTTGAGCTAAAAATGTATCTTTGCCAACTCTTGTCGCGCGAAACTTAAAGCTGCCAGTTTTGTTAATTGTCGCTCCGATCACTTCGTCGCCAAGCTGCTTTTTGACAGCCAAACTTTCTCCCGTAACCATTGCTTCGTCTACCGTCGAAGAGCCTTCAATTACCTCTCCGTCTACGGGGATTTGCTCGCCCGGCCGCACCTGTACGATGTCGCCAATTTCCACTTTGGCGATCGGCACTTCCAACTCTTCTCCGTTGCGAACGATCCGAGCAGTTTTTGCTTGCAAACCCATGAGTTTGCGAATAGCTTCCGAAGTCTCTCCCTTCGCCCGATTTTCTAAGGTTTTCCCCAACAAAATTAAAGCTACAACGCTGGCGGCAACTTCGTAATAAACGCTAGGAGTCAAACCTTGTGCCGCAAAAAAGCCGGGAAAAAATGTCACAAATACCGAATAAAAGTAAGCAGCACTCGTTCCCAAAGCAATCAGGGTATCCATTGTAGCGACGCGCCGTTTGAAGGATTTCCAAGCGCCCACATAGAATGATTTGCCGCACCAAAACTGTACCGGTGATGTCAGCACTAATTGCAGCCAAAAATTGTGCAGCCATGCGGGGATGAATGGCAGGTGCAAGCCAGTCATGGCTGGAATACCACCCACAAACAGCAGGATGCTGATGATACCTGCTGTCCAGAGTTTTCGCTGCAAGTTTTGAGACTCAGATTTGCGATCGGCTTTGGCTGTATCATCCTCAGCCACCATTTCTTGAAGTGGCAAAGCTTCGTATCCCGCAGCATCAACCGCCGATTGAATTGCTGCTAAATTGGTTTGCTTAGAGTCGTATTGGATAGCTGCTTGTTCCATCCCAAAATTGACGCTGCACTCAATTACGCCGGGAACAGATTTAATCGCTTGTTCGATAGATGAAGCACAAGAAGCACAACTCATGCCCCCCAATTTAAGTGTAAGATTGTCCATAGGGTACTCCTAAACTAAATAAGAGCGCAGGTTGCCAAGGTATTTAGTAATTGGCATGACCGAGTTTCCAAATTACTGAGGAGAATTGCGCTCGAAATGATTGGTGCGATTGCTGGACGCTACGGTTATAGTTTTCAGCATTTCACCCTAATGTGAAATTAAGATGAAATGGCTGTATTCCTAAAGTTAGAAACCGCTGGCGTTGACCTAAAAATTAATCTACAGGATAGCCAGCAGATGCGATCGCTTTTCTAACTTCACTTTCCTCCTTAGCCGTTTGAATCGTGACAAATTTTGTCTTGAGATCCGCCTCAACAGCGGCGGCTGAGTCAATGGCTTGGACTGCTTTGGTTATTGTATTCACACAAGCAGAACAAGCCATCTTGGGTACTTTTAGCTGTAAAGTCATAATTGGAACCTCAGCAGAAACTACTCTGCTCAATTAATGAATTAACTCCATTGTAAAGTCTCCAGTCAGCAGGAGAGTCAAGGGAATTGCGAAATAAATCTGGAATTATGAAAAAAGTGGTTTAACACGCTACCTGAGACGGCACAGCAAGAATTATTTACAGATGATCATCAATAATTTCATCCTGATTTCATTTCTATCTGAGAAACTAAATATAAATGGCAGTTTTAAGGATATAAAATCAATGAAATCAACTTCATTAAAAACAGGCTTTGCAGCGCTGACATTGACCGCCACAGCCGTTTTAACCAGCGGAGTGCTTGCAGCTTGTTCAAAAGCTCCGACAAGCCAAACTCAAGCTCCAAATGTTACGACAGCAACTCAAACGAACAACAAGCAAGACGTGGCACAAGGCGGCAGCGGTGGCATGAATCATGGCATGAATCACAATATGTCAATGGATTTAGGCCCTGCTGATGCCAACTACGATTTGCGATTTATTGATGGCATGACAGTACACCATCAAGGTGCTATAAACATGGCGAAAGATGTGCTAAATAAATCCAAACGCCCGGAAATAAAAAAACTAGCAAATAACATGATTGCCGCTCAAAACCGCGAAATCAATCAAATGAAACAGTGGCGAAAAAACTGGTACGCCAAAGCCGAAAATACACCGATGGCTTATCACGCTCAAATGGGTGACATGATGGCAATGACTCCCGAACAAATGCAAAGCATGATGATGAGTATGGATTTAGGGGCGGCTGATGCTGAATTTGACCTGCGATTTCTGAATGCGATGATTCCCCACCACGAAGGAGCTTTAGTGATGGCTGAAGATGCTTTGAACAAGTCGAAACGGCCGGAAATGAAGAAATTATCTCAAGAGATTCTGACTTCGCAAAAGCAAGAAATTGAGCAAATGAAAGAGTGGCGCCAAGCTTGGTACAAAAAGTAGTGACGGGGCGGATCAATTAATTGCAATATCTATGGATACTGGCTTGAATTTTTCATGGTAGCTAGAGTATAATTGAGGTCAAACGGTTTTTGGCATCTTAAAATCCCAAAAGCCTTTAAACTCCAATTATTTGAGCGCTACTCCTTGACAGTTCCAGACAGTATCTACAATCCGATCGCAATTCTATGAAACGAGCAGTATTTCTCGACCGCGATGGCGTTCTCAATATCGAAGCTGGCTACATTCACAAACTAGAAGATTTGCATTTAATCCCAGGCATAGCTGAAGCTGTACGCCGTTTAAATGATCGACAAATATTTTGCTGTTTGGTTTCCAATCAATCCGGGCCTGCGAGGGGTTATTATCCGGTCAGCCATGTTGAAGCTTTGCACAAACGCCTGTGTTTGTTATTAGAACAAGAAGCTGGAGCGAGGTTAGATGCTCTTTATTACTGTCCTTATTTGAGCGAAGCGGAAGGCGGAACAAACCCAGAATTTACGCGATATACGACTTGGCGAAAACCGAATACGGGGATGTTAGTAGCGGCGGCTTGGGAACACGATTTGGATTTGCCCAATAGTTTTATGGTGGGGGATAAAGCGACTGATGTTGATATGGCTCACAATGCCGGTTGTACTGGTATTTTAGTGCAGACTGGTTACGGCGAAAGCGTGTTGAGCGGGGAGTATCAGCACCATACTAAACCGGATTTTATTGCTGCAAATTTAGCTGCGGGGGTTGAGTGGATTTTGCAAGATTTTGATGATTAAGCTAGTCAGCAAATAAACATTGTATATTCGGGATGGGCTTTGAGCCCGTCCCAATTATTTTTGCAATATTGTCTAAGGTGGAAGACTTTTTAGGGAATCTCGTTATGCTGCCTCACGGACTGGCTGACGGATCGGAATTTGAATCAAAAACTTAGTTCCTTGGCCCAGCGTGGAAAAACACTCTAGCTTACCGCCATGTTTTTCGGTGATGATTTGATAGCTGATTGCCATCCCCATGCCCGTTCCTTTGCCTACGGGCTTAGTGGTGAAAAATGGATCGAAGATTTTCTGTTTCACCGATTCAGGCATTCCCGATCCATTGTCGCCGATCGCAATTTCTACCCAATCTGAACCTAACATCGTAGTGCGGATGATAATTTGATTGGGGCTGGCTTTGATTTCTTGGTAAGTACGCTGGGCATTCGCTTCATCCAACGCATCGATCGCATTTGCCAAAATATTCATCACCACCTGATTTAATTGTCCGGGGTAACATTCGACATGAGGCAACTGACTGTAGTCCAGAATCACTTCGATCTCAGGGTTCTCCGTCTTGACTTTGAGGCGATGTCCCAGAATCAGCAATGTACTGTCAATGCCTTCATGAATGTCAACCGCTTTGAATTGGGCCTCATCAAGGCGAGAAAAGTTTCGCAGCGATATGACAATTTCCCGAATCCGATTTGTGCCAAGTTTGATAGAAGACAACATTTTTTGCACATCTTCTACCAGAAATTCCAGATCGATTTCCTCAGCTAAGGCGCGAATTTCTGGATCGTCGCCCGGATGGCGCTGTTCGTAGAGGCGGATCATCCGCAGCAAATCTTCAGTGCAATCATTCAGAGGCGTGATGTTGCCGTGGATAAAGTTGACTGGATTGTTGATTTCATGGGCAACCCCTGCCACCAGTTGACCCAGGCTGGACATTTTTTCGTTCTGCACCATTTGCACTTGAGCGGTTTGCAGCGCGCTCAGGGTTTGCTCTAGCTGCCGAGCTTGATCGGTGGCGATGACTGCCAGTTCGTGAATGGCAGCAACTTGAGGTAGGGAAGTCCAGCAGGCGATCGCCACCGCTACAAACGCCAGCGTCATCAATAAAATAATCAGAATTTCGGGATTGAGAGCATTGCTTGTAGGGCGAATCCAGGTACACACGAACCAGCTTACCGTGGATGCAGCGCAGACCAGCAAAATTAGAATGCTGACCTGAGCCATTAGAAAATCTCGGTCTTTGACTGGGTTTTGGGGTTTCGCGTGCAGTCGATCCCACCAGGCGGGCCCGAATGGCGCGAAGGAACTGCGTCGAACGATCGCATCCAGGGCAATCAGAACGATCGGCAACAGAATACCAATCAGAAAATCTTGCCAACCCCAGGCAACCCCTCCCACTACTAAGGCAATAAATTCAAAGATCGCAATCCCAAGGGACAAATGTCCCCATCGGACATCAGGATCGTGGCGGCGCAGCCACAGCGCCAGATGAACGAACATAATTGAAACGACCAAGCACACACAAGAGATCACCACAATGCGGTTGACATCACCCCATACCAAAAACAGGAGGCTACTGAGTAAGGTTAAAATCAGCGCAGGTTCCAGTGTTCCTCGACGCGACAACACTCCAAACACTGGAGCCATGTTTCCATCTAACGCTCCCTGATACAAAAAGCGCGGCGTATTGGACACTGTTGTGGCGGTTCCCAGAAGGCAGCTAGAGGTAATCAACAGGGTCATCAACAAAGAGGTATAAGATCCCCAAAACGGTTTAGCTGCTGCCACCAAATTGGCATAGAGATCGCTACCGAGCGATGTGTCGCTTGCCAGTCGCATGAACACCCAGGAGCCCCCAATGTAAACGAAGGGCATTAACCAGGCAAACCAGGACAGAAATTTGAGGGTCATCTCTGGTTTTTTGCTATCTGCAATAAAGGCGGCCACAGTGTCAGAGGAGTAGAAAGCATAGGCTGCCCAGAAATACCACTTCAGCCCGTTGGGAGAACTAATGGAGCTGAATTTAGATGGCAACAAGCCCGGACTGTCGGGTGCAAAGGCTAACCAGCCTAAGCCTTGAGCAATAAATAGGAAGAGAAAGCCGATCGACGGTAGCACAAAGAAGAGGTGCAAAATTGCCAGCGCTCGCGACCCACTAAACGCCACAAAATATGCAACCAGCGTGAAGCCAATTTCCAGGGCTTTCTCTGGCACTGTCAGATTCATCGGTTCGAGATGATGTTGCACCAGAGCCGTGAGGACGATCGCGTTAATCGGAGGAACCGACACCCAACTCAAATAGTAGGCAAAACCCACATATCGCGCCACTGCCGGATAGTTCGGCAGCAAGCGAGCCACATAGCTGGGAGTCCCACCGGAAACATCTTGCCACTTGCTGCCAAGTTGCCGCATTTGTAGGCTCAATAGCATCCCCACCAGCACACCGGGAATCCAAACCCACAGGGCGGCTGTACCCAGTTCTTGATTGATCGTGGGAGCCAGCGTCAGCCAGATGAGAAATCCCACGACACTAAAGCCCCAGGCTTCCGCAACAGTGAGGGTGCGCTGTAACCGAATCGGTGTGGAATACTCCATCGTTGCCTTTTTCCTTAGCTATTACCTTGATAGTCTCATTTACCATTTGAAATACAAAGCAACCAGCCGCAGTTCGGTGCAAGTTTTCTTTTCTTCTCATCGATCTGACTGAGTTTTGCAGGAAAGAGCCACGTAAGGAAGCGCGACTGTAAAGGTAGTACCAACGCCGATTTTGCTTTCGCAGCCGATCGCACCTCCTTGCAATTCAACCGCTTTTTTAACAATTGTTAATCCCAAACCGTTACCTTTAATCTTTCCAGTATTCTTGCAGCGGTAGAACATTTCAAATATTTTCCCTACTTCGGTTTCTGGGATGCCGATACCTTCGTCTCGGATGCGCATAATTAGTAACGGAGAGTTAATATTTGTCAATTGGGAATTGGCAAACAAACACTGAGGAGATAAGCAGAAAATAGCTTTTTTGTCTCCCTCGCCTGCTTGACGGCATTCCAATTCCAAAATGACTTGCCCGCCGTTTGGCGAATATTTGATAGCGTTGACGATTAAGTTAGAAATAATGCCGTGGAGCAATTGTTGATCTAATATGGCGCTGGTAACATCTGACGTAATTAATGTTAGTTTGTGTTTTGCTTCATTTCCTAACTGCAATTGATCCAGCAAGTCTTGACAAAATTCGACTAAATTTATCGGTAATGGATGACATTTGAGTTTGCCTGCTTCTGCTCGCCCCATGAACAGCATATCGTCGATTAGCTGGTTCATCTTCTGGGTAGCTGAGTGGACTAGCCGCAGGGTTCTGACTTGGGATTCGTCACTGCTGCGAGTGCGATCGAGCTCTAGGAGTTCCGCAGAGATTAAAATCGCGTTGAGCGGATTCCGCAATTCGTGAGCAGCCATTGAAATATATTGGTTTTGGCGGTGCGATTTTTCTTCCACCGAATTTCTCGCTGCTTCCGAAGCTTTGAGAGCTTGTCGCATCTTGGTTTCGATTTCGTGCCTGTGCAGGGCAATCTCGATCGCCACCCGCAAATCATGTTGTTGAAATGGTTTGATAATATAACCAAATGGGTTTGTAAGTTTCGCTCTTTGCAGCGTTTTCTCGTCGGCATAAGCTGTTAAAAATACTGTTGGTACATCTACCTTGGTTCTGATTTTTTCGGCTGTTGTTATACCATCCATGTCACCTTTAAGCACGATATCCATCAGCACTAAATCTGGCCGTTCTTCTGCGACTTTTTCCAGGGCTTCTTCCCCTGAAGCAACCGTAGCTGTTACTGTATAACCCAGTTTTTTCAACCTGCCTGCTATGTCTTCGGCGACAATCACTTCGTCTTCGACCACCAAAATCTTGATCGGGTTCATATTATTTTTTAAATGCGCCGTCGATAAGTCAACTCAGCGAAACTAATATCGTAACAAATTCCGCACTCACTGTCAATGACAAGAGTTCCATCTAATTGGCAAGTCAACATCCGCACTAATCGCAATCCTAATGTTTCGGTATTTTCTACGTCGAAACCCGCCGGAAATCCCCTGCCGTTATCTTGAATACTTAAGTGAAATTGCTGAGAAGTTATTTCATGAAAATTAATATTAATTTCACCTGCCAAACTTTTGGTAAAGGCATATTTTAAGGAATTAGAAACCAATTCATTAATGATTAAACCGCAAGGAATTGCGGTTTCTATATTTAAAGAAATTGGATCAACGTTGATATTGAATTGGATGGAAGTATTGCCGGAACTAAAAGATTGATACAAATTAGCAACCAAATTTTCAACGTAGGGCGGGAGATCGATCCGATCGAGATTTTCGGATTGATAAAGTTGCTCGTGAATCAGAGCCATTGAATGGATGCGGGTTTGGCTTTCTTCAAATAAAGCTAGCGTAGGTTCGTCTTCAATGTATTGAGCTTGAAGTTGCAGCAGGCTGGAAATTACCTGCATATTATTTTTGACTCGGTGGTGAATTTCTTTGAGCAATACTTCTTTTTCGCGGAGTGCTGCTTGGATGCGAGCAGAAGTCAATTTGCGATCGCTAATATCTTCGCAAATACCAGCGATGCGGTAAATATTGCCCGATTCATCGTAAATAGGAAAAGCTCGATCGCACACCCAGCGCATTGTGCCGTCTGGCCGAAAAATCCGATATTCGATATTGGTGGACTCACCCTGCAACACTCGCCCCATTGAGTCTTCCAACAAATGTTTATCTTCTGGATGCACCCACTCCATCATTTTTAAGGGCTCGGCATATAATTCTTCGTTGCTGCGCCCCCAGATTTGTTCGTAAGCTGGACTCAGATACAATAAATCGGTGAATTCAGCAGACATTAGCCAGAAGGAATTTTGGATATTTTCTGCTAGCTGGCGAAAGCGTTCTTCACTTTCACGGAGCGCTTTTTCGGCCTGTTTGCTTTCGCTAATATCTTCTGCAATGCCAACAACGCGGTAAACTTCACCAGCTTGATTTATAATGGGAAAAGCCCGATCGCGAATCCAGCGAATTTTACCGTCTGGTCTGACAATTCGATATTCTATCTCGCCTTCAGACTCAATTTTTTTAGTTAAATTATCAATAACGCGAGCGCGATCTTCTGGATGGAGGGAATCTGCAAAAAAGCGCCCGTAAGCATACAAATCAGCACAGCTTCTGCCCCAAATCTTTTCGTAACCCGGACTGATATAAATAATTTCCTGGGGCTGAACGTTTACCATCCAAAACACGCTTTCAATGTTTTCTGCTAGCTGTCGGAACCTTTCTTCGCTTTCTTTCAGTGCTGCTTCGGTTTTTTTGCGATCGCTAATATCGCGCTGCACGCCAAAATAGCCCGCGATTCTGCCGTGGGAATCGTAAATGCAAATATAGTCGCCTTCCACCCAAATTAGAACCCCGTCAAACTTGCGATTGTCATTTTCGATGTGAATTCTGCCAGCATCAAACAATTGTCTGATTATCTCTCTGCCACCAGTCAAGTTGTGGGAGAAAAAAGAGTGAAGCGTCTGGCCAATAAACTCTTCCCTAGTACCTCCGTATTGATCTATTAAAGCATCGTTTGCCTTCGTTATCCGCCCGTGAGTAAATACGTAATCCAAAACTTTTTCTTTGTCAACTGTATCGTCCCAGTGCACGGGTTCGTCCAGCATCATAAAGAAAAAGCCATCTAAAGATTGAGAGAAAAACAATTCTAGCTGTTCCTGGCTTTCCCGCAAAGCTTCTTCGGCGCGCCAGCGATAGATAATTTCTTCCTGCAATTGATTGTTAGCTTTTTTTAAGTCTTCAGTGCGCTTTTGATATTTAATTTCTAGCTGATTTTTGATTTCTTCCAGCGCTATTTCTGCCTGTTTTTTTTCGGTAATATCTTGAGTAACGACCATTCCTGCAAAAATTTCTTCCCGGTCGTTTTTAACGGGAGCAATTGTTGTTGAATAAATGCGATCGCGGTATTTATATTCAAAATTATTCTCTTTTCCTGCCAAAGCCGCGCGATATGTAGTCTCAAAAAGTGGCAAATCTTCAGGTGGCGATACTTCCCACAATGTTTTGCCTTCCAACAGTTCTTTGGACAAACCAACTGGTGCCAAACCTTGACCGTCAACGAGAGTATACCGCAAATCGCGATCGAACAAAAACACCGAGCCATTCGGATAATGTTTGATCAGAGTTCGGTACATTTCCTGACTTTTTTCGAGAGATGCGATTAACTGACTTCGCTCGTCGTCGGCGATATCCAATTCAGTTGCGAAACCCAAAGAACCTGCATTTTTGACTGCTTTGAGTTGTGCTGCTAATTTCTGACACAATTCTCTCTGCTGCTGCAAATGCTCTTCGAGTTCGCGAATTTTTTCGCTTTGCTCTGCTACCAATGCTTCGCAGGTATCGAGAAGTTGATTTCCTGCGGGATAGCTACGTCGCGCGTACTCGGTGGGATCAATACACATATAGCAATTCTCAAGTGAGTGAGGTACAGATTCGGAATTGGGAATTGGGAATTGGGAATCTTGCCCGTTCTAGCTATTTTTGCAAGAGGTCTAATTAGGAAGTCTCCATCGACATTTTATGCTTATTCGATCGCCAATTTACAGGTATAGTCAACCAGCCTTGACAAAAATGAGTCGCGATCGACTAAAGTCCATCTGGGATCGAAATTCGACCAGTTTTCACCATCTTCGCTAATTCTGACAGTTCTAAACTCTCGCTGCTTGCAGTTAACTTCCATCTGCGCCCGCATTTTCTGGTCACTAAACTTCTGAGTTCCTAAAATAATTCTGACTGGATAAGAGGGAGCGCCGGGAAAATTTGATTTACTTAATTTTACGCTGCTGGGATCGATGCAAATATCTACAAAACATCTTAATTTTTCGGCGCTGGCGCTCAAAGTATTGACGGAAACAAAAATCAAAGTAGCTAGAAAAAGGCTTGACAAATTCTTAGTTGTATGTTTTAAAAATCTAGTTTGCATCTGCGTTAATTTGCGTACCCTTCCCGAAGGCGAAGCGCCTACATCTGCGGTTATTATATCGAAAAATCAACTCAGCGGTTAAAATCGCTCCTAGACAGACAAAACCCGCTGTAAGGCGGGTTGAATTTCTTCAGTCCGCGTCGGCGGACTTTGTTTGTGTAGTCGCGAATTCTATTCGCCCTGAATATTTGCCGTCAAGATTAGCTTTTTAAAGCTGAGGAACATATTGTTCTTTTTCAGGAACAAAAGTGTATTCAGAGACGATTAGCCGCAACTCTTCGCCGTCGATGGTTTCTTTTTCGATTAACAAATCTACTAGGCGATCGATCACAGTGCGATTTTCGCGAATAATTCGGCGGGCGTCGTCGTAGCAACGATCGACAATTTCCCGAACTTGCGAGTCAATCCGAGAAGCAATTTCTTCGGAATATTCCGATCGCGCTGTGTAGTCGCGGCCGAGGAAAATTTCGCTTTGTTGAGCTTCTAGGGCGATCGGCCCCAAGGTAGACATCCCATAGCGAGTCACCATTTGGCGGGCCATGCCGCTGACTTGCTGTAAGTCGTTGCCGGCACCGGTGGTGACTTCAGCATCGCCGAAAACTACTTCTTCGGCGGCGCGTCCACCCAAAGCACCACTAATGCGGGCTAGGATTTGCGATCGAGAAATTAAACCTTGGTCTTCGCTAGGCATAAACCAAGTCAAGCCGCGGGCTTGTCCGCGAGGAACTAAGGTAACTTTTTGTACGGGATCGTGGGCTTGAATTACAGTACCGACGATCGCGTGGCCGATTTCGTGGTAAGCAATTAAGCGTTTGCTCTTGCTGTCTACCAGCGGTGTGCCTTCCATACCTGCGACGACGCGATCGACTGCATCGTCAATTTCGAGCATCGTAATCGCTTCTTTGCGTCGTCTCGCCGTTAAAATAGCAGCTTCGTTGAGTAAGTTAGCCAAATCAGCGCCAGTAAAACCGGGTGTCCGGCGGGCGATGGCATCCAAAGAAATCTCCGCAGATAGCTTCTTGTTGCGCGCGTGAACTTCCAGAATTTCCAAGCGACCTTTGATATCCGGTACATCGACGCTAACTTGGCGGTCAAAACGTCCCGGACGCAGCAGCGCTGAGTCGAGCACGTCGGGGCGGTTGGTGGCAGCAATGATGATAATGCCAGTATTGCCCTCAAAACCGTCCATTTCGGTCAGCAACTGGTTCAGGGTTTGTTCCCGTTCGTCGTTACCACCGCCGATACCAGCGCCGCGCTGACGACCAACTGCATCTATTTCATCGATGAAGATGATGCAAGGAGCATTTTCTTTAGCTTTCTTGAACAAGTCGCGGACGCGGGATGCGCCGACACCGACGAACATTTCGACAAATTCGGAACCGGAGATGCTGAAGAAAGGGACGCCGGCTTCGCCTGCGATCGCTTTTGCTAGCATGGTTTTACCTGTTCCGGGAGGGCCAACTAGCAGTACGCCTTTGGGAATCTTCGCGCCGACTGCGGTGAAGCGTTCGGGTTTTTTGAGGAATGTCACGACTTCGGCGAGTTCTTCTTTGGCTTCTTCTACGCCTGCTACGTCGTCGAACAGTACGCCTGTTTTAGCTTCCATTTGAAAGCGTGCTTTGGATTTGCCAAAATTCATGGCTTGACCTGGGCCTCCTGGCACGTTGCCGCCACCTCGGCGGAACAGGAAAAACAGCCCTCCTACTAACAATAGGGGAAATACTAGATTGCCTAAAACTCCCCAGATGGCGCCGTCGTTGCGCAGCGGGTGAGTGTCGAAGCTGATTTTGGAGTCTCTGAGTCTAGCAACGAGTTCTGGGGCATTTGAGGGCAAGTCCACCCGCCACCGCTGCTCGTGATTGTCCAGTTCGGGATCGACGGCTAGGACGATCGCTGTGCGGCCTCCGTCGTACAAATCAACGCTGGTGACTCGATCGGCGTTTAAGTAATCTAAAAATCTACCGTAGCTCAGGCGGGTGCTGGCGGTGTTCTTGCTCATCTCTGCGGGGGATGCGGCGAAGGCTCCCTGCCACAGGAAAAAGCCGATGACTAGGGCGGGTAAAGTCCAAAGTAGTATAGTTTGCCAAGAAATTTTCATAAATGCGGGTGCCTTGAATTGGGGACAGATCGGGTAAGCTGGCGGTGTGGGATGAGTGTGACAAAAGTTTACACTCAGAATCTTAACTAAATTTAACTTAACAATGCACGATCGGGCAAGATGATGACGATCGTCGCGATCAAGAAAAAGTTAGGTTAGTTACCATAAGGGCGATCGTCCCGAATATAATGTTTGATGCTGATTTCGATACCAATCTAGGTAAAGTTAGAAGAATCGCCGCAAAACCCACTGTCTTTAAGCGCGGCAGTGTCAAGGGATAAGGCGTCAGGAACCTCAGCCCTGACGGCATGAGGCTTGAAAGAGAAATCTAGCAAGCCGTTCTGACCAGCCTAAGTCTTAACTGACTACGTTTTTTGAGTCACGACACCGGGCGGATGCTTAGCTAGTCCCCTGCCATGTCATTTGCAGTTAAACAGTTTCAAGGTCACTGAAACAGTGCTGCAAGTCTAAAAAGCTCAGAAAACATTGGCCGACAAGCTAACTTTACCCCGCAAGGGAGGCTCGAAAGAGCAAAATGCTATGCGTACAGGATTGGGAGACTTGAAACGGTAACTGTCCCGTTGAGAGTGCAACACAAAAGCACACCGAACCAACCAATCCCAAGGCGGTAGTATATCCAAAACAATAATAAAGCCGTCCTAGAAGGACGGGGTTTCTACCCATTTTTCTGATGACAACTAGACAGCTTGTTCCTAATTCGGCTATGCTGACGCAGCAGACTAAGATCGCTTCTCACAAATCGATTATTAGTGCTGATTTGGGTCGTACAGCAACTAAAGCTTGCGTGAGTCGCAACCCAAATGGTGTTGTATTCATCCCTGCCAACGTGGCTGCGATGCCCGTCGAAAAGGTGCGGGGCGGCAGCTTTGAGTCAAAAGCAACAGACCCTCTGTTGGATATGTGGCTGGAGCACCAAGGCAAGGGGTACGCCATCGGCCAACTGGCCGCGGACTTTGGCGCTAATCTCGGCGGCGCTGACCAGTCGAAAGTAGTAGATGCTTTGGTTAAGGTTTTTTCCTGTGCTGGATATTTCCAAATGAAGGGCGAAATGGCAGTAGTGCTGGGTTTGCCTTTTTATTCGCAGGATCAGTTTGAGAAAGAAAAGGAAGAGATTATCAGCCAACTGCGCTCTCCCCACGTTGTGATCTATCGCGGCGAACGTTTGGAAATTGACATCCGCCACGTTTGGGTGATGCCGGAAGGATTCGGCAGCCTAATTTGGTGCGAGGCTCAAGACAACAAGGAGTTTTCGCCGGAGTTGCCGGAACTGTCGGTGGCTGTTGTCGATATCGGACACCAAACTACCGATTTGTTAATGGTCGATCGTTTCCGGTTCGCCCGCGCGGCTTCTAAGAGCGATTCCTTCGCCATGAACAAGTTCTACGAACAAGTTGCCTCAAAGATTCCGGGCGCAGACCCTCAATCTCTGTCTTTACTAGAAGCGGTGAATAAGCCGGAAGGCCAACGTTTCTACCGTCCTAGAGGAGCGACTAAGCCGACTAATTTAGATCCGATTATTAAGGATTTGCGGGAGGCTTTCGCTAACGAACTGTCCGAACGTTTGGTGCAGTGGCTGCCGGAACGGGTGACGGATGTAGTTCTGACTGGCGGTGGCGGCGAGTTTTTCTGGGAGGTTCTCCAACCTTTGCTGAAAGACGCCAATCTTAAGGCTCACTTGGCTCAGCCTTCTCGGAAAGCTAATGCTTTGGGACAGTTTATTTATGCTGAGGCTCAGCTAGCCACGATAAAGTAACGCATTAAGGCTTGAACCCTATGGCACTGTGGGCAAAAAATAAGGCGAATTTCTCGGTGGCGTTTACGGAAGATGCTGCGGATCAAACTTTGCTGGCGGCTATTGAAAAAGAGTTGGCTTTTACGAAGTATCAGACTTTCAGCAATCTCTGCAAGCAAGCTTTGTGGCAGTTTTTGTCTGTATCTGAGTCTCCTATCTCTACAGATAGCTCTCAGCGGTTGGAAGAGCGTATTGCTGAACTTGCGGTCAGATTTGCTGAGTTTGAGCGCAATGTTTCTGCTGAGGAATTAAGCCGTTTGGAGGGACTGGAACATCACCTGAGTCAATTGGGCGCACAGTTGGATCAGTTGCAGGGGAGTGTTAACAGTAAGTTTGCTCAAGTTTCTTTTGCCCAAGTTTCAAAAGTAGTAGAGCCTGATCCGATTGAGTCTGAATCTGTAGCGAATGATCTAGTTTCTGACGCTGAGGTTGCTCCTCGTCGGGAGTCCGATCCTTTATTGGAGCGTTTAAGTTCTTTGTTACCGCAAGATTTCTAGGCCAAGGCTTTTTAGCCTTGAGATGTGATGTTAGTGGCTCGCTGTTGGCAGCGGGTACTGAATAAATAAACAAAGTCGATCGCTCTTTTGAATAAAAAGGGCGATCGACTTTGTTATGGAAGAAGGAAGAAGGAAGAGGGAAGAAGGAAGAGGGAAGAAGGGAGAGGGGAGAGGGAAAAATTGCCAAATTACCAATTATCAATTACCTCGATATTATTCCATCAATCCTAATTTTTGCAATCGCAAACGAATAGCAGCAGGCTGTCGCTGAAATCTCTGAGCTAATTCGCCAATTTGTTGATCGCTTGCATATTCTTTCTGCAAATTCTCGTCTTCCTCCCGACTCCACTTGATATAAGCTCTGGGATATTTCTGGCGAATTTTCTCATTTTGGGTTTTAGATCGATCGGCATTTTTTGGCTCGACATTCAAACCAGAACCCAACGGTTGATTAATTTCCCCGCCGCGACTAGCTACAGCCTCCTGCAAACGGTGGGGAATCACAGCCATTTCTTGAGCCAGCTCAGCCAAAGCATTGTCTACTTTTTGCTGAAGTTCTGTTAGCTGCCGCTGCTGCAAATTTCCCCACTGCGGCAGTTCGTTGATAAACTCCTGCAAGTCCAGAATTATTGTTGTCAAAGTTTCGACTTGTTGCAACTCCGGTCGTTGTTTGAATTGGCGGCTGGTGATTTCGATCTCGCTTTGAATCATTTTTATAGTTTTTTCTAAAATTATGATCCGCTGGCGCAGGTTCTCAATTGCTGAAATTATAGAGTGTGTGTTTTCTCCCTGTCCAACATTCTGATTTTCGCGAGATGTTTGAGCAAGAGCTTCGTCTACAGCATTGACAGCGAGTTGTAATTGTTCGATCGCGCGATCGCTAGTAGCTGCTTGTTGGTTTACGCGATCGAACACAGCCACCGTACTTGTTTTAACTTGCCCGCGCAACTTCTGGCGGTTCACAAAATTCAACACGAGGGAAATCACTACAGGAATTTGAGCATAAACGCTCTGCTGCCAAACCAAACTCGCAGCCAATCCCACAGCCGAGGCAGCAAGAAAGATTAATTCAGCAGTTTCTAACAAATTGCTCGATTTTGGATTTTGGATTTTGGTTGATGAATTAGATGATGACATAGGTTATTAATTGGGAATTGGGAATTGGGAATTGGGCATTGGGCATTGGGAATTGGGTATTGGGAATTGGGCATTGGGAATTGGGCATTGGGCATTGGGAGGCTGTAGATCGCCGAATTGAAAATTACTATAGTTTTTTTTATATAACAATCTACTTAAATATATTAAATTTGCAAAATTAGTCGAGCTAAAGTGAAATAAATCAAAACTCCGAGGACATCAACTGCGGTGGTAATAAAAGGAGCTGACATTAAAGCGGGGTCTAAACCCAAAGAACGAAACAGAAACGGCAGAGATGAACCGGCAATAGAAGCTAAAATTGCGATCGCAAACAAACTCACCCCCACCGCGATGGCCACCGCTAAACTCCCTTGCAGAATATAAGCCCAGCCAGTCGCTACCGTCCCCAATATAGCTCCTAGTAGCGCTCCCGCCATCCCCTCCCGCACAATTATTTTCATCGGCCCCATTGCTGTAATTTCGTCAGTGTTCAAACCGCGAATTACAACTGTTGAGGACTGAGCTCCGACATTACCTCCAGTGCCAGTCAGCAGCGGAATAAAGGCTGCTAGGGCGACTACTTGTTGCAAAATATCTTCTTGAGCTCTAATGATTGCGCCAGTGACAGTATTGGTTAAAAGCAGAATAAACAGCCATACGACCCTTTTGCGAGCAACGGTGATTAAATCGGTCTGAAAATAATTGTCACCACCAGACTGGACGCCACCCAAGGCATAAATATCTTTGTCGGCTTCTTGTTCTAAAATGTCGATCGCATCGTCAACTGTAATGATCCCCACCAGACGCTGTTCGCGGTCTACAACGGGCACAGCTAAAAAATCATAACGCTGGATCAGCCTCGCTACTTCTTCTTGATCCGTTCCCGTTTGAACAGAAACTACCTCGCGGGTCATAATTTCGCCGACAGTTTTGTCGAGGGGAGAAGTGACTAAATCCCGCAAGGATAAAATGCCACTCAAGCATCGCGCCGCATCGGTGACGTAAAGAGAATAAATTGTTTCAGTAGTTCTAGCCAAAGAGCGAATTCGGTCTAAAGCTTGGGCGACGGTAAAGCTTTCTTTGAGAGAAATGTATTCTGGGGTCATGATCCGGCCGGCGGTACTGGCTTCGTAACCCAAAAGTTGGGCCGTAGCTTCGCGTTCCGTTGGGCTCAATTCACCTAAGAGGCGGCGGACTAAGATTGCCGGCAGTTCGTCAAAAAGTTTAGCTCGATCGTCCGGGGACATTTTGTCTACAATATCGATGACTTCTTGGCGTTTGAATTTTTCGCAGAGGGACTGCTGAACGCTGGAGTCGAGATATTCGTAAACTGCGATCGCTTCGTCTTTAGCAAGCAACCGGAAAGCTATTACTTGCATGGTTTCTGGTAGGCCTTCGATAGCTTCAGCGATGTCTGCTTCCTGCACCGGCTGTAAAATCGCTTTTGCTCCTTGAAAGTCTCCTTGTTCCAACAGGGCCTTTAACTGCGATCGAACTAATTCCCGCAGTTCTTTTCGCGCGTAGATGGGTAGCGAAGACGATTGATAATTTTTTTCTGTCACTGATGACCCTCCTAAACCTGTGCTGCGCGCCTTCCTGAATCCAGTTTATAGCCTATTGACACCACTGGTTGCAGTTATACGATTTACACGGGCGGGGTGAGCAACCCAATTTTTTGGCAGATGCGGCACCACCAAAACCAAGCTGTATTGTCGAAACCGAGTTTCTTGCTATTGTGTTTTTGATCTAGCGCCAAAGAGCGTGAGTTCGGGAAAGTGCGATCGATTACCAATTACCCATTACCAATTACCTGACATACCTGATCGCCGTTGAGAATGGCTATACTGTCAACTGTCAACTGTCAACTGTCAATTTAAACCAACAACTGATATTTTTCTTGAGCCAAACGGTAAAGCGGTCGCCACACCAAACGGTTAGTCAATACAACCAGTAGCGACATCACAGAAGTAGCCGCTAACAGTAAAGGAAAATTGCCCGATGCCGTAGCTTCAGAAATCGTCTCGCCCAAACCGCTTGTTCTAATAATTTCACCCTTAAACTGCACGTATTCGCTGACAATACTCGCATTCCAAGCTCCGCCCACCGCCGTAATGATTCCTGTAATTAAATAAGGGAATATTCCAGGCAAAATTAAAGTTTTCCAGCGTTGCATGAGGGAAAGCTTGTAAACTTGCGCGGCTTCAAACAACTCCGAAGGTATGGCTTGAGCGCCCGCAATCACATTAAACAGCAAATACCACATTGTACCCAACATCATCAGCGCCACAGAACCAATTTGCAAGCCGCCTCCAGCGTGAATTAAACCTAGCAGCAATACGGGAAATAAAGCCGTTGCTGGTACAGAAGCGGCTATTTGTACTAATGGTTGCAAAATCTGGGCTAAACGCGGATTTCGACCGATCGCAACTCCGACAGGCACCGTCCACAACAGCGATAGAAATAGGGCGCAAATCACTCGCAAAGCCGTGAAAAATGCACCTCCCACGACGTTTTGCCAGTCAGACAAACTCAGGAACCTGAGCAGCAGCACCGCTTCCCAGGTTCCCCAAAGTACGATCGCAGCAAACCCGCTGACAAATATCCAATTTATCCAATTGCCGAGGCGGCTTTGTTGCCGAGGGCTTTTTGGTAAATGAGCAGGTGCAAAACCTCTTGCCAGCGCGCGATCGAAACTGTCACCTACGGGCGATATTCGCGACTTCAACACCCGCAGCGTCGCCGATCGCCTTAAAAAATCCAACACTTTGGACTGCGGTACATTCGTCGCTTCTACGGCTTGATATTTAAACTTTTCTACCCAAGCAATCAAAGGCTGCCAGATCAAAAAGTCGATCGCGATAATCACACCAATTAATACAGCTAAACCCCAGCCGATCGCCCCAAAATTGCCTTCATTAGCTGCTTTGCCCAAATAGGAACCGAGTCCGGGCAAATTAAAATTTTTCTCGCCCAAGGTAAAGGATTCGATCGCAATTAAAAAAAACCAGCCGCCCGCCACTGACATGACGCTGTTCCACACCAGTCCGATCGCACCAGCGGGCAATTCTAACGTCCAGAACTGCTGCCAAGCATTCAGCCGATAAACTTGAGCAGCTTCCTTAAGTTCTTGCGGAATGCCGGAAAGCGACTGATAGAAACTAAAGGTCATATTCCAAGTCATCCCAGTAAATATTAAGATAATCGATGCGAGTTCTACGCCGATTCTTTGACCTGGGAATAAAGTAACTAATGCTAAAACAACTCCGGGTAAAAAGGATAAAACCGGAATCGACTGCAAAATGTCTAATAAGGGAATTAAAATTTTCGCTGCAAGGGGAAATCGGTAAGCTGAATAAGCATAAACTAGGGTAAATAGCAAGGCTAAAAAATAGGCTGCTGTCATGCGTAAAAGAGTCTGGGCTGTATACGCTGGCAAGACATTTAGCGTGGTCTCAATTTTAAAGTTTGGGTTGTAGTCACTGTTGAATTGAGATGCTGTTTGGACAATTACTAATATTAGAGAGAAAATTGCTAAAATTAGTAAGCCGTCTTGCCAAGTCCAAGCTGATCTTTCTAATGTTTTATTGGCGGGTGTTAGAGGTCTTGTCATAATTCCTAAGGAAGAGGAAAGAAGGCAGAAGGCAGAAGGAAGAAGAAAGAAGGAAGGAAGGAAGAAGGAAGAAGGCAGAAGGAAGAAGGCAGAAGGAAGTTCGGCAGCGGATTTCTTAACGGATTTAGCGGATGAATGGAAGGTTCGGCAACGGATTTAACGGATGAATGGAAGGTTGAAGTCAGAAGTTGTTATTAATGATTCGGTAAAAATACCAATGACTACTGACTACTGACTACTGACTACTATCAACTTTCAACTGACTACTGACTACTATCAACTGTCAACTATCAACTGACTACTATCAACTTTCAACTTTCAACTGACTACTCATCTTTAGTTTCTGATTCTAGGAAGATTTCGCCCCCTGGTTCGTCGTAACTGTATAATTCGGCATAGCGACCCCAATCAATAGCTGTTTGCAATTGTCGCATGGCTTCTTTCGGGCTAAAGTGTGCTTCCAGAATATCCAGAATTAACTCTTCAGAAATGCGGTGATTGCGCTTGGCCTGAAGCATTCGAGAAATTTGCTGTACGAGGCGAATGTTGCTGAGAATTTGGGTGCGAACAATTTGTTTGCGCTGGTCAATTCCGCCGGCAATGAATTGAATGCCAACTGGTGTTAACAGCAGGTCGCCTTCTTGGATTATTAGAAAATCCATTAATTTTGCTGCTTCTACGATCGGCAAAATGTCGTCAACCTCTAACATTAATTCTTGACCAAGGCGGTAGAGGTCTTTTTCCTTGCGATCTTCCAGGAGTTCCAATAAGCCGGCGATCGCACCTGTTCGCACCTGCGGCAGAGATTGGTATTTAGCACTGGGCGCGGGTTCAGGTTGAGACACAGTAGTGGCACTTGCAGCGGGTGCAACCACGGTTTCGCAGCTTAACTCTGGATTCGTCAGAATTTTGTACACTTGGTCTACGAGGGCTTGGAATTGGGGAGTTTTGCGATCACGATAATGTGGCAAAGTGACGGTCAATTCGGCGCGAATTCGCCCCGGATTGCGGCCGAGGACTACAATGCGATCGGCTAAAATAACCGCTTCCTCAATCCCGTGAGTTACGATTAACACAGCTTTAGTCGGAATCTTTTTTTCCAGCCACAAATCTAATAACTCAAACCGCAAGTTTTCAGCAGTCAGAACATCTAAAGCTGAAAACGGTTCATCCATGCAAAGCAGTTCGGGTTCCACCGCCAAAGCTCTAGCAAATCCCACCCGCTGCCGCATTCCGCCGGAAAGTTCTTTCGGATAAGCATTTTCAAATCCGTCCAAACCGATAATATCAATCATTTTCAAGGCTTTTTGGAGGCGCGGCTCTGGCATTTCTCCTTTAGCTTTCAAGCCTAATTCTACATTTTCTAGTACCGTCAGCCAGGGATAAAGAGCAAAGTTTTGAAATACAATTGCTACCCCAGGATTTAAGCCGACTAAAGGACGATTGTGGTAGAGAATTTGACCTTCGCTGGGCGGGATTAGTCCGGCTATGATCCGCATTAATGTTGATTTACCTGACCCGGAAGGCCCGAGCAAAGCTACTATTTCGCCCGATCGCAGTTCTAAATTAATTGGCTCTAAAATAGAAATTTTTTGACCGTTTGGCTGCTGGTAAGCTTTGCTAACGTCTTTTAAGGTAATGAGGCACTCTGTTGCTGTTTTAGCTATCACAGCTAAACCCCCTCGCTTGTTGTTGAAATTTAGTTATTAGTCAGTAGTCAGTAGTCATTAGTCAGTAGTCAGTAGTCATTAGTCAGTAGTCAGTAGTCAGTAGTCAGTAGTCAGTAGTCAGTAGTCAGTAGTCAGTAGTCAGTAGTCAGTAGTCAGTAGTCATTAGTCATTAGCAAAAGACTCTGCGAAAATCACAACTGTTGACCGATCACTGATTACTGATCACTGACTGCCGAGTATTCGGTCAATTTCATGTGATAGACGATCGCCTTTTCACCAGGAATAAGACTGGAATAGCAGCGAGTTGGAGCGCAACTGAAAATACAACCAGCCCAGTAATTGAGCGATCGCACAAAATTCCCATCGCCAAACTGCCCAGAAACCATGATAAGCCATAGCCTGTGTTAAATATCTCATAGGCGGAACCTCTTTTGTCCGCAGGCACGAGTCCAGCTACGGCGGCTTTCACCATCAATTCCTGGACTCCCGTACCTATAACGCATCAAGCCATTCCTAGCAATGCCCCCTGCCCGTTACCGAAGAACATTGATCGGGCAAACCGTGAAGAGCAAACGACTGTTAAGATGAGAGCCGAGATGCCGATGCGATCGAACAAACGCCCAAAGACGAAAGCGGCTGCTGGGTCAACGGCAGTAGCCCAAGCCTAGAATAGCGGAATTTGGTTGAGCGGGGCGATCGCGCTTTTGTGAAAGTGAAACGCAATCAGCGGAAAATCTGCATAGCCCGACTCAATCAGCCCTACAGCACCTAAATAAACCCAAAATAGGCTTCAGCAGACCTTCCCTTTGATTTCAAACGCTCCTGGTTCAAAATCACGGGGATTTGTATGTTGTCGATTATTAATTTTTATCAGTTGTCTCTATTTTCCTAAACGAGCTAATGTTGCACCTAACTGAACGGCGATTACTCCAAGTATGGCACTGCCAGCCCAGTAAAAAGTAGCCAAGCTGTAAAAGCGATCGCGCCACAAGACATTTGACTCTAAACCGTAAGTCGAAAAAGTAGTATAAGCGCCCAAAAATCCCGTCGCAACGATTAACCTCACTTCCGTCGGAATCGCCGGCACCCGTTCAAAAGCCAGGGTGATAAAAAATCCCATAGCCAAGCAACCCGTGATGTTAATAAAAAAAGTTCCGTAGGGAAAAGCTGTGCCGAAACGGTTGGCAAACCATAAGGTGATATAATACCGGCTCAATGCGCCGGCAATGGCACCGAAACTAATGGCGATCGGATGGCGGAGATTCGGGTCTTGCAGCATCAAAGGATTTTAGATTTGAGATTGAGCGGACTCATCTAAATTATTGTATGATTAAAATGCCGATCGCCATTTTTAAAATTATAGAGAGTATCTATGCAAATTGTGCTGGCTGCCGTAGACAATGACTTAGTTAGAGCCTGGGAAAGCACTTGTGGCAATATTGAAAACGTCAAAATACATCGAGGCTCAATCTTTGATGTGAAATGCGATGCGATTGTGAGTCCGGCGAATAGTTTTGGCTTTATGGACGGCGGCTTAGATTTAGCAATTTCGGAATATTTTGGCAGTCACGTTCAAGAACGTCTGCAAAAACTAATTCAGACTCGATATCACGGCGAACTATTAGTAGGATTAGCCGAAGTTGTAGATACTGATCATGCAGAAATTCCCTATTTAATCGCTGCCCCAACCATGCGCGTTCCGACAATCTTAACAGAGACAGTCAATGTTTATCTAGCAACTCGCGCTATTTTAACTCTCGTAAAATTTGGTACTGTTCCAGATGGAACGCCTGTTAAACATATCATTGAAACGATCGCAATTCCCGGCATGGGTACGGGTACAGGTAAAGTGCCGCCGGATATCTGCGCGCATCAGATGCAAGTTGCTCTTCAAGATATCTTCCTATCTCAATATGAATTTCCTGCATCTTGGCTGGATGCCCAAAAGTCTCATCATTTATTATATAGCAATCCTAAATCATTATCTACACTTATTATGATATAATTATATGCAATAATTGATTGTGACAATAAAAAA